>DATLFW010000329.1:0-4644 GCA_035540775.1 Acidimicrobiia bacterium | reverse complement strand
CCCTCACCGCGCCGTTCGAGCGATGCGACGCAGACTCGGGTGTCGCCGTCACGGACGTAGACCTGCACGCTCTCCCCGGTTCGATCGCGCAGTTCGACGAGCACGGGGCGAGCCGCCTCCAGCCACCCGCTCTGATCGGCGGCCGCGGTCCCCCAGGCGGCGAGTCGCAGACCGAGCCGGTAGCGACCAGCGTCGTCTCGGCGGAGCAGCCGGTGCGCCTCCAGGGCGGCGGCCAGGCGGTGCGCAGTGGGTCGGGGCAGGCCGGTGGCGGAGACGAGCTCGCCCAACGAGAGCGCCCCGTGCTCGTGTACGGCCTCGAGGACGGCCACCGACTTGTCGACGACCCCGACACCGCTTACCATGTCCATGTCTTGATACTACTGTCTCAGATATTGAGACGCCAGTGCATTGAGACGCCAGTGACGCCGACGCCGCCGGTACGGGAGGGCCCCATGGGCCAGACGCTGAGCCAGAAGGTGTGGGAACGCCACCTCGTCCACCGCGAGGAGGGCCAACCCGACCTCCTCTACATCGATCTCCACCTCGTCCACGAGGTCACCTCGCCCCAGGCGTTCGACGGCCTGCGGATGACCGGACGCCGCGTGCGCCGTCCCGACCTCACGCTGGCGACGATGGACCACAACGTCCCGACGACCGGGATCGGCCTCCCGATCGCGGACGCCATCTCGAAGCAGCAGATGGAGGTGCTGAGCCGGAACTGCGAGGAGTTCGGCGTGCCCCTCTACCCCTGGGGCGACCCCGGGCAGGGCATCGTCCACGTCATCAGCCCGCAGCTGGGGCTCACCCAACCCGGCATGACGATCGTCTGTGGCGACAGCCACACGTCGACGCACGGGGCGTTCGGCGCCCTCGCCTTCGGCATCGGCACCAGTGAGGTCGAGCACGTCCTCGCCACCCAGACGCTCCCCCAGTCCCGCCCCAACACCATGGCGGTCACGGTCGACGGCGAGCTGCCCGCCGGCGTCACCGCCAAGGACGTCATCCTCGGGATCATCGCCCGCATCGGCACGGGCGGCGGCGTGGGCTCGGTCATCGAGTACCGGGGATCGACCATCCGGGCGTTGTCAATGGAAGGACGGATGACCGTCTGCAACATGTCGATCGAGGCGGGCGCCCGGGCCGGGATGATCGCCCCCGACGACACCACCTTTGCCTACCTCGAGGGACGCCCGAAGGCGCCGTCGGGCAAGGCGTGGGAGCAGGCGCTTGACGCCTGGCGCTCGCTCACGACCGACGACGACGCCGAGTTCGACAAGGAGGTGGTGATCGACGCCGCCGACCTCTCCCCCTACGTCTCCTGGGGCACCAACCCGGCCCAGACGATCTCCATCGACGACGTCGTCCCCGACCCCACCGCCATCGACGATCCGGGGGAGGCCGAGGCCGCCGTCCGCGCCCTCCAGTACATGGGCCTCACGGCGGGCACGCCCGTCCGCGACATCGCCGTCGACACCGTCTTCATCGGGTCGTGCACCAACGGGCGGATGGAAGACCTTCGAGCGGCGGCCGCCGTCGTGCAGGGCCGGAAGGTGAAGGACGGCGTGCGCGCCCTCGTCGTGCCGGGGTCCATGCAGGTGAAGGCGGAGGCAGAAGCCGAAGGCCTCGACCGGGTCTTCACCGAGGCGGGCTTCGAGTGGCGCGACGCCGGGTGCTCGATGTGCCTCGGCATGAACCCCGACACCCTCTCGCCCGGCGAGCGCTGCGCCTCCACCTCCAACCGCAACTTCGAGGGGCGGCAAGGCCGGGGCGGGCGGACACACCTCGTCTCCCCCGCCGTCGCCGCCGCCACTGCCGTCGCCGGGCACTTCACCACGCCCGCCGATCTCGACTGAGGAGCCGACGACGATGGAACCGGTACAGGTCATCTCCGGACGGGGTGTTCCGCTGCGTCGCAGCGACGTCGACACCGACCAGATCATCCCGTCCGACTGGCTGAAGCGGGTCGAGCGTACCGGCTTCGGCGCCGGCCTCTTCTCGGAGTGGCGGGAGTCGAGCGACTTCGTGCTCAACCAGTCGCGCTACGACGGGGCGACGATCCTCGTGGCCGGACCGAACTTCGGGACGGGGTCCTCACGGGAGCACGCCGTCTGGGCCCTCACCGACTACGGGTTCCAGGCGGTGGTCTCGCCGCGCTTCGCCGACATCTTCCGCAACAACGCCACGAAGAACGGGCTCGTTCCGGTGCAGGTGCCGGCCGACGTCGGGGTCGCGCTGCTCGACGCCGTGGAGGCCGACCCCTCGCTCGAGATCGTCATCGACGTGGAGCGGCGGGTGCTCTCGGCCCCGGCGGCCGGGATCGAGACGTCGTTCCCGCTCGACGACGCCGTGGCGCACCGGCTGCTCAACGGTCTCGACGACATCTCGCTGACCCTCGCCCACGACGGCGCCATCGCGGCGTACGAGGGCGATCGGGACGGCTGGTTGCCGACCACGGCGTGACGGGCGGGCCCGACGCGCCGAGACGCTCGGCTACTCGCCCGGGGGCGGGATCTCGACCTGCATCTGGTCGAAGTGGTTGGCGTCGTCGTACATCACGGCCCCGACGATGAGGCCGGCGACGATGAACGACAGCAGCACGGCGACCACGAACGGCAGCGGGTTCTGACGAGTCTGGGTGTCGGTCACGGGCGCACGCTACCCGCGGCGCCGGTACCGTGGCGACGTGGGCCTGTGGACGCTCGAACACCATGGAGTCGTGGCGGTGGCGACCTTCCGGCGCCCACCGCGCAACTTCATGTCGTTCGTCGCCCTGGAGGAACTCGAGGCTCTCCTCGGTGAGCTCACGAAACGCGACGACGTCTCGGCAGTCGTCGTCACGGGAGGAACTCCCGGGTACTTCGCCGCCCACGCCGACCTCGACGACCTCGTTCGCCTCGGCCGCGGGCAGCCCGTCGAGGGCGACCCGCTCACGTGGCATCGCACGCTCGGGCTCATCGAGTCGATGCCGCAACCCGTGATCGCCGCCGTGAACGGGCAGGCGTGGGGCGGTGGGTGCGAGCTGGCCCTCGCCTGCACGCTGCGGCTCGCTTCGCGATCGGCACACTTCAGCCAGCCCGAAGTCGCCCTCGGCATCATCCCGGGTGCGGGAGGGACCCAGCGCCTCCCCCGTCTCGTCGGTCCCGGCAAGGCTGCGGCCATGGTCCTCACCGGCCGCGTACTCAGCGCCGAGGCGGCGTTCGACCTCGGGCTGGTGGAGGCGGTGCTCCCCGACGACGACTTCCTCGCCCACGTCCTCGAGTGGCTCGAGCCGCTCGCGACGAAGCCCCGCTCGGCCCTCGTCGCCGCCAAGCGGGCGATGGTCGAGGGCCTCGCCCTTCCGCTGGAGGAAGGCCTGCGCGTCGAGGGACGCCTGTTCGTCGAGTGCCAGACGGGCGAGGAGGCCCTCACCCTCGAGACGGCGATGCTGGCCCGGTACGACATGACCCCGCCGGACCAGCCCGTCGCCCTCGATCCCGTGCCGTCGGACTAGGCATTCCGCGCGCCCTGCGACAACTTCCCGACAACAGGCCGCTCGGTGTGCATGGGCGGCTGCGCAGCGTTCCTACCGTTCGCTGCCGATGTCTGCCGAACTCGACCGCAGGGCTTTTCTCGGTCGCGCCGCGCGCTTCGCCGCCGCCGGCGTCGCGGGTCACACCCTCTTGGGGGGTGCGACCTCGGTCCTCAGCGACGGCATGCTTGGCTCGCGGCACGGTGTGTTGGGCCAGGGTCGGGCACCCGCGATCACCCTCCCCGGAATCCGCCCACTTGCGACGCGTACGCCGGCAATCATCCCGCGTGCCGCCTGGGGCGCCGACGAGAGCCGTCGCCGCAGCCGCACCGTCTACCACCCGGTCCGCAAGGTCGTCGTGCACCACACCGTCACCCCGAACGGCGATCCCGATCCCGTCACCCAGATCCGCAAGATCTACGACATGCATTTGGCCCGCGACGGCGGGCGGTGGAGCGACATCGGCTACCACTACCTCATCGACCAGCAGGGCCGGATCTACGAGGGGCGGTGGGCCCGCGACTACGATCGCGACGAAGCCCGGACGGGCGAGGATCCCTTCGGCCGGCTCGTCCAGGGATCGCACGCCGGGGAGTGGAATCCGGGCACCCTCGGGATCGCCCTCATGGGCAACTTCGTCGACGGTGACCCGACACCGCAGGCACTCGAGTCGCTCATCGACCTCATCGTCTGGAAGTGCGGGGTCCACGGCCTCTCGCCCGATGGGCAGGAACCGCACCTCGACGACCGCGGACGTCTCGGCACCTTCCCCACCATCATCGGGCACAGCGACGTGCGGGTGACCGAGTGCCCGGGACCACGGCTCAAGGCCCTCATCCCGCGTATCCGCACGCAGGTGGCCCGCCGCCTGGCGCGGTCCGAAGACGACGGCCCCGCTGGCGGGTACTGGGTGCTCGACCAGGAGGGGGGCGTGTTCGCGTACGGGGATGCGCACTTCCGCGGCTCGCTCCCGGCGCTCCGGGCCGCCGGTACGTCGGCTGGACGGGGCGCCGCGATCGCGGCGGGGATTCGACGCGACGGCTACCTGGTGCTCGACCGCGACGGCGGCGTCTTCGCCTTCGGCAAGGCCAAATACCACGGGTCGATCCCGTCGCTCCGCGAGAAGCATCCAGAGG
>DATLFW010000328.1:0-2466 GCA_035540775.1 Acidimicrobiia bacterium | reverse complement strand
TCGAGCGGGTTGTCGCCCCCGACGTCGTCGCGGCGGCCGTGTGACCGGGCGACCGGCGGTTCGACTGCGGGCATCGGCTCGTCCTCGGCAGGTGCGGCGTGGACCCCGCCGGCCGCCGAGCCCCCGGCGCCCGCTGCCGCTTCCGCTCGACCCCGTCGACGGCGGGGGCGGCGGGACGCCCGGTAGATCACGTCCACCAGTCCCACCGCCAGGACCAGATCGCCGAAGCTGATCGCCCGATCGACGGGGGCGCCGACGACGATGATGTCGCCGAGGGCACGCAGGGGGCCGGCGTCGTCCTCGGGAACGTGGGTGACCGACGCATCGAGGCGGCCCCGGGCGGCGGCATCGGCGTCGGCCGGCAGGCGGACCGGCATGCCGCCGTTGGCGGCGATGGCCACCAGGTTCATGAGCACGCCGACGAGGACGACCGACATCCCGACCAGGCGAAGGTTGCGAGCGCAGAAGGCGGCGAGCAGGACGAAGGAGACCAGGTAGAGGCCGAGCCCGACCGGACGTGGCCATCCGCCTCCGGGGTGCCACACGCCGAGGAGGACCTGGAGCGCGAAGGCCCCCGCGAGCAGCGGACTCCAGCGGACGGGGACGTCGAGGACGCGGGCGACGCTTCCGCCGGTGACGACGGAGAACACGACCCCCGCCCCGACGGCGACGGCGATCAGCTCCATGCGGCCACGGTACCGAGGGCGGCGGGGCCGTCCGTGGACCCTCGCGTAGGCTCGGCCCGGCCCGTCCGGAGCGAGAAGGGAGTGCGGGTGGAGGACGTCCGATACGAGGTCGAGGCCGGGATCGCCCGGGTCACCATCGACCGGGTCGAGCGGCACAACGCCATGTCGTACACCGTGATGCATGGCCTCCAGGAGTCGATGGACCTCGCCCGGGTCGACGACGACGTGCGCGTGGTGGTGCTCACCGGGGCCGGGGAGCGGGCGTTCTGTGCCGGCGCCGACCTCGGGGGGATCGGCCAGAACCCGAGCGCCGCCGAGGTGCACGAGGGGCGGGGGCGGCTCGCCGACCTGTTCCGTTCCATGTGGTCGCTCGGGAAGCCCACCATCGCCCGGGTGCGCGGCTACGCCCTGGCCGGCGGTTTCGGCCTCGCCCTCGCCTGCGACTTCGTGGTCGCCGCCGACGACGCCCAGTTCGGCACGCCGGAGATCGACCGGGGGTTGTGGCCCTACATGATCACGGTGCCGCTGCTCCGGTCGATGCCCCCGAAGAAGGTCCTCGAACTCATGATGACGGGCCGGCGGGTCGACGCTGCCGAGGCGGAGCGGATCGGGTTCGTCAACCGGGTTGTCCCGGTCGACGAGCTCGACGGCGCCGTCGACGAGTTGGCGCAGAACCTGGCCGGCAAGTCTCCCGTTATCATGCGGTGGGGGCGGGACGCCTTCTATCGCGTCCTCGACCTGTCGGCCGACGACGCGCTCGCGTACCTCCACCCGATGCTGTCGGTGACGACGACGACCGAGGACACGGCCGAAGGGATCGCCGCCTTCCTCGAAAAGCGCGAGCCCCGCTGGACGGGTCGCTGAGTCGCCAGGTCGCTGAGTCGCCAGGTCGCTGAGTCACTCGGTCGCTGAGTCGCTCGGTCGCCAAAGAGAGGGGGTGGCGGGCCGGTGGACACCGAGACGTTCACCACGTTCTTCGTGTGGCTGGCGCTCGCCTGCAACGTGGCGACCGCGGCGCTCGTCGTCGCCCTCGTCGCCGCCCCGAGGGTCAGTGCCGCCCGCTCGTTCGTGGCCACCATGGGGGAGAGCGCCCTTCCGCTCGCCGCCGCCGTCGCCCTCGTCGCCACCGCCGGCTCCCTCTACTACAGCGAGGTCGCCCACTTCGTCCCGTGTCGGTACTGCTGGTTCCAGCGGATCTTCATGTACCCGCTCGCCGTCGTCCTCCCGGTGGCGGCCGTGCGCCGAGACCCGTCGATCCGTTGGTATGCCCTTCCGCTGGCCGCGATCGGTGCCGGCTTCTCCGTGTACCACTACCTGCTCCAGCGCTACCCCGACCTCGCCGGCGCAAGTTCCTGCGACTTGGCGGCGCCCTGCACCGCCGCCTACGTCTGGAAGTACGACTTCGTCTCCATCCCTTACATGGCGGGGAGCGGCTTCGTGTTCATCGGCCTGCTGCTGCTCGCCACCATCACCAATGCCAGGATCACCCGCGAACGCTCGACGACGGAGGTGCCGGCATGAACGCCGCCCATAACCCCGGCGGCGACGCCGGTCGCAAGCCTTCCAACTCCCGCCCGTGGTGGCAGCGGCCGCTGCCCATCGCGGTCGCCCTCGTCGTCGTGCTGGCGGTCGTGGCGGTCGCCGTGTCGGGCGGGGGCGACGATGACGACGAGTCCCCCGCCACCGCCACCGTCGACGTCACGGGCGACCCCCTCGGCCAGTTCACCGGCGAGCCCGACGACCCCGCCATCGGCCGCGAGGCACCCGTCGCGCGTGGCAC
>DATLFW010000327.1:0-2468 GCA_035540775.1 Acidimicrobiia bacterium | reverse complement strand
CCTCGCGGTCGAGGTCGCCTGGCGCCACCAGGTCGCGAGCGAACGTCTCCTCGGCGCTGATCGACTTCGTCGGGCGCGACGGCGTGACGGGGCGGGGGTCGCGATTGTGGGCGAGGGCGTGGAGGTGGCGACCGTGAGCAGCGCCGAGGGCGCGCACGAGAGCGTCCTCGCCGAGGGCGGCCAGGTCGCCGACGGTCTTCACGCCGATGCGGTCGAGCCGCGACCGCGTGGCCGGCCCCACTCCCCACAGCCGCTCCACGGGCAGCGGGTGGAGGAACTCCAACTCGGTGCCCGGCTCCACGACGAGCAGCCCGTCGGGCTTGGCGGCCGCGCTCGCCAGCTTCGCCAGGTGCTTGGTCGTCGCCACCCCAACCGAGCAGACGAGCCCCACCTCGTCCTTCACGCGCCGACGGATGAGACGGGCGACGTCGGGACCGGGGCCGAAGAGGTGGGCCGCCCCGGCCACGTCGAGGAACGCCTCGTCGAGCGAGAGGCCTTCGACCAACGGGGTGACGTCGGCGAACACGGCGAAGACCCGCTCGCTGTAGCCCTGGTAGACGTCGATGCGGGGCGGCACGAACACAGCGTGCGGGCAGAGTCGGCGGGCGCGCGCCGTCGGCATTGCCGACCCGATCCCGAAGGCCCGGGCCTCGTAGCTCGCCGCAGCCACCACGCCCCGGTTGCCGGTGCCACCGACGACGACGGGTCGGCCCCGCAGCGCCGGATCGAGGAGTTGCTCGACCGAGGCGAAGAAGGCGTCGAGGTCGACGTGGAGGATCGACGGCGCCGAGGGGGCAGCGGCCCCGCCCATCACGCCTCGACCCGCTCCACGCGCAGGGAGGTCGGGTCGGTGCCGTACACCTCGTAGTGGTAGGCGCGGGGTGCGTCGGCACCCCACCGGTGCTCGATCCATTCGCCGAGGGGCTCGCGCACCCAAGGGAAACAGTCGGCCAGGAGTTCGCCGCACGACGTGCCGGCCACGAAGGCGGCGTCGACGACGATGCCGTCGGGGTCGTCGACGGCGATCTCGCCGTCGTACCGGCGGGCCACGAAGATCTGGGCACGTAGGTGCCAGCCGAAGTCGAAGGCCTTCGCCGACACCTCGTAGACCGGTCCGTCCCACTCGGACACGCTGATGCCGGTCTCCTCGAAGACCTCCCGCGTCAGGCCTTCGACGACCCCCGCGTCGGTGGCATCGATGACGCCGCCCGGCGGGCTCCAGTCGTGGGTCCCCCAGCGGCGGCGGTTGCGGACGAGGAGGAGGCTCCCGTCAGGCCCCTCGACCAGCCCGCCTGCGACGGTCCACTCCTGCACGCGTCACGCCCGCCGGAACCGACGCCGCAGCGACTCCAGGCGGTCGCGCAGCCCCCAGGCGGTGACGAGCGCGAGCGCCTCCACGATGATCCGGCTCGACATCTTCGACGCCCCGCGGGTGCGATCACGGAAGACGATGGGCACTTCGGCGCCCTTCGCCCCGATCCGCTCGAACCGGTAGAGCATCTCGATGAGGAAGCCGTAGCCGTCGGCGCGGACGGCGTCGAAATCCATGCGCCGGAGGAGGTCGGCCGACAGGGCCCGGTAGCCCGTGGTGGCATCGTGACCGGGCAGTTGCAGCATGAACCGGGTGTATCGGTTGCCCCACTTCGAGAGCGCCCGGCGGTGCCACGGCCAGTCGGGGATGTCGCCGCCCGGCACGTAGCGGGAGCCGACGCTGAAGTCGGCGCCCTCCTCCACCGCCTGCACCATGGCGGGGAGGGCGGCGGGGTCGTGCGAGAGGTCGGCGTCCATTTGCACGACGACGTCGTAGCCGTGCTCGAGCGCCCAGTGGAACCCGGCCCGGTAGGCGGGGCCGAGCCCTTCCTTGCCCGGCCGGCGCAGGACGTGCACGCCCCCCACTTCCGCCCCGACCTTCTCGGCGAGGTCGGCCGTGCCGTCGGGGCTGTTGTCGTCGGCGACCAGCACCTCGACGCCATCGAGCGCTTCCCGCACACGCCGGATGACGTCGCCGATGTTCTCGGCCTCGTTGTAGGTGGGGAGGATGACGAGGGTCCGCACGGGCCGCAGCGTACTCGGCCGGTACCATCCGCCCCGTGGAGGAACCGGCACCCGAACCGCTGCCCGCCCCCGTGCCCGACGAGGCCGTCAGCTTCCGCCCGAAGCGCTCCGCGTTCGTGGCGACGTTCGTGGCCGTCGTCCTGGCCGGCCTGCTCGGTGCGGGCATCGGCGCCGGCCTCGGTGACGTCGGCTGTGGTGGCGACGACTGCACCGTGCCGGTGGCGGTCGGCGCCCTCGTCGGAGGAGCCATCGGCGCCGGCGGCGTGGCAGTCGTCGGCATCCTCGTGCTGCGGGCGATGGCGGAGTGGAACCGCCAACAGGCGATGCCCCTCGTCATCCCCGAGCCGGGCGACGAGCCTCCCGAAGACCCCGGCGACCCGCCGACCTAACCGGCGAAGGTAAGGCGGCGGAAG
>DATLFW010000326.1:0-2602 GCA_035540775.1 Acidimicrobiia bacterium | reverse complement strand
GGACTGCAAGCGCGCCCTCGAAGAGACGGGAGGCGACATCGACGAGGCGAAGAAGTGGCTCCGCGAGAAGGGGCTGTCGGCGGCCGACAAGCGATCGGGCCGGGCGGCGTCCGAGGGGGCCGTCGAGGTCATCGTCGAGGGCAACGTCGGCGTCGTGGTCGAGCTCAACTGCGAGACCGACTTCGTCGCCAAGGGCGACACCTTCGGCGACTTCCTGAACGCCCTCGCCCAGCACGTCCTCTCCGGTTCCGCCGACGACATCGAGAACCAGCCGTACGACGGCTCCACGGTCGGCGAGACCGTGAAGTCGCTGGCCGGCACCCTCGGCGAGAACATCAGCCTTGGTCGGGTCGTCCGGATGGAGTCGGCCGACGGCATCATCGACGGGTACAAGCACCTCCAGAACGACCGCGGGGGATCGGGGTCCTGGTCGAGGTGGGTGGCGTCGACGCCGGCGACGAGAAGGCCCGCGCGGTGGCGCACGACGTCGCCCTGCACATCGCCTCGGCCGCGCCCCGCTGGGTGCGTCGCGAAGACGTTCCCGCCGACGTCGTGGAGGCGGAGCGCGAGGTGCTCACCAACCTGACGCGCAACGAGGGGAAGCCGGAGCAGGCGATCCCGAAGATCGTCGACGGGCGGATCAACGGCTTCTACAAGGACAACGTGCTGCTCGAGCAGGGGTTCGTTCGCGACCCGAAGCAGACGATCTCGGCGATCGTCGAGGGGCTGGGGTCGGGAGCGGAGATCCGCTCCTTCGCGCGCGTGCGCGTCGGCGACGAGTAACTTCGGCCCGGCGCCGGTCACCCAGGTGGCCGGAGCGAGGCCGACGATCGACGGGGGAGAGACATGGGGGCCGAGAGCCGCTACGGGAGGGTGGTGCTCAAGCTCTCCGGTGAGGCTTTCGCCGATCCCTCCATCGGCTTCGGGATCGACGCCGGGATCGTCCAGCGCATCGCCACCGAGATCAGCGAGGTCACCCAGGACCTCGGCGTGCAGGTGGCGGTCGTCGTCGGGGGCGGCAACATCTTCCGGGGCATGACTGGTTCCGACCGGGGCATGGACCGGGCGACGGCCGACACCATGGGGATGCTCGCCACCGTCATCAACGCCCTCGCCCTCCAGGACTCGCTCGAGGCGCTCGGTCAGCCGACCCGCACGCAGACGGCGATCACGATGTCGGAGGTCGCCGAGCCCTACATCCGGCGGCGGGCCATGCGGCACCTCGAGAAGGGCCGGGTGGTGATCTTCGCCGCCGGTACGGGGAACCCGTACTTCACGACCGACACCACCGCCGCTCTGCGCGCGGCGGAGATCGGCGCCCAGGCCATCCTGAAGGGGACCCATTCGGGCGTCGACGGCGTCTACACCGCCGACCCTCGCAGCGACGCCACGGCGACGAAACTGAGCGAGATCACCTACATCGAGGTTCTCAACCGGGGCCTGCAGGTGATGGACTCCACCGCCATCACGTTCTGCATGGACAACAAGCTGCCGATCATCGTCTTCGACCTCCTCGAATCCGGCAACATCCACCGGGCGCTCGTGGGCGAGCCGATCGGCACGATCGTCAGCTGAAGGGAGCGCCCGCGTGATCCAGGACGAAGTGCGGACCGAGGCCCGCAATCGCATGCGCAAGTCGATCGACCACCTGCGTGAGGAGTTCTCCCGGGTCCGCACGGGACGGGCCAACCCCGCCCTCGTCGAGCGCCTCACGGTCGACTACTACGGCGCCGAGGTGCCGCTGCAGCAGATCGCCGGTGTCAGCGTGCCCGACGCTCGGATGCTCCAGATCAACCCCTACGACGCCAACGCCATCGGCGCCATCGAGAAGGCCATCCAGGAGAGCGACCTGGGGCTCAACCCGAACAACGACGGCAAGGTGATCCGCCTCACGTTCCCGCAGCTCACCGAGGAACGCCGGAAGGAGCTCGTGAAGTTGGTCCGGCATCGTGCCGAGGAGGCCCGGGTCGCCGTGCGCAACGTCCGCCGCTCGGCACGTGGTGACCTGGAGGAGTTCACGAAGGAGGGCGAGATCTCCGAGGACGACCTCGCCCGGGCGGAGAAGGACCTCGAGAAGATCACCCACGACGTCATCGAGGAGATCGACGAGCTCCTGAAGCGCAAGGAAGAGGAGCTCATGGAGGTGTAGGTCCTGCGGCGGTGTCGCCGGTCCTGGTCGACCGGCGTTTAGCATCGTGGGAAACCCGCACGACGGGCACGCGCAGCGGCGGGACCCATCGGCGGGAGGCGGAGAGGAACCGTGGCCGACGACGACATTTTCGACGAGGAGCCCGAGGACCAGCCGGCACGCCGGCGTCCCGGGGGCGCCGAGGGCGTCCGGATCGTCGGCGCCGAGGAGGCTCGCGCCGCCTACGAAGAGGGACGAGTGACCCCACGGAAGTCTCCTGACGAGCCGCGACCGGGCGATCGCCCCGAAGCGCCCCCGCTTCCACCAGCTCCGCCGGCGGCTCGCTTCCCGCTCGCCGACGACGACGCCCCCGATCTCGGGCGGCGCCTGTTCCACGACGCCGACGAGGGCGACGCTTTCGACGACCTCGCCAGTCGCGGCGACGCGAGGCTCCACCTCGTCGTCGCCGCGACT
>DATLFW010000325.1:0-4781 GCA_035540775.1 Acidimicrobiia bacterium | reverse complement strand
AACGGGCTCAACACGTAGGCGGCCCCGGCGAATGCCGCTGTCAGGAATGGCGTCCCGGTGGGGACGCGACGTACGACCCCGACGAAGCCGCCCGCCACGGCGGCCACGACGGCCATCACCACCGCCGCCGCCGGGCCGGTGACGAGGGCGAGGATCGCAAGGAGCGACCAGAGCGGAACGGCCCGCGGGAGTTCCCCTCCCAATCCGAAGACGCCGTCGGGCACCCCGAGGCGGTCGACGACGACGAGGTCGAGGCTGAGCATCGGCCCGAGCGCGAGCGCCGGACCGACGACGGCGGCCGCGACGAGCACCGCAATCAGCCACCACCACGTCTTTCTGCTCAAAGGAGGCTGCTTTCGACGCTGCGAATTGGGGCAGTTCGGCCGAAGCTGCTGGTCAGCAGATGCGCCTGGTTTGGCCTTCCATACATTGAGAAACAGGTGGCTGCAATTGACGAAGAGTCAAGAGCGCCACCTCGCACATTGGCGGCGGGCAGCCGGTCGGCGGCCGGCAATGGAGGGTGCTCGTGAAGGTCCTGTTGGTCGCCTCCGAGGCGCCCCCGGTCGTCTCGGGTGTGGCGCGCAGCGTGGGGCGACTGGCCGACGGCCTCGCCGAACTGGGTCACGACGTCGACGTCGTCTCGATGGCCGACGTCCCCCACTGGTACGTCGGCGAATGGCGGGTGAGCGCGTTCGTCGCAACCTGGCCCCGCCTGCTGCGCCGCATCCACCGAGCCGACGTTGTGAACCTCCATGGCCCGGTGCCCACGATGAGCGACGCCTTCCTGGCGCTGTGGCGCACGGTACCGAAGGGGCGTCGCCCGCCCCTCGTCTACACGCATCACTGCACCATCGAGCTGGACGGGTTGAAGACCGCGTGCCGGGCGTACACGCGCGTGCACGAACGCTTGGCCCACCTCGCCGACCGGATCGTCGTCACGACGGATTCGTATCAAGAGATCCTTGCGGACGGCGGTCGGACGCCGGTGGACGTCGTGCCGTGGGGCGTCGACATGCCGGCCGACCACCACCGGCCGCTCCTCCCCCGCCCCGGCCCGCTCCGCGTGCTCTGCGTCGGGCAGATGCGTCCCTACAAGGGCATGGACCGCCTGGTGCGCGCCACGGCAGGCATCCCGGGGATCGAGGCCACCCTGGTCGGTGGCGGCAGCCTGGAGCACGAACTGCGCCGCCTGGCCGCTCACCTCGGCGGCGGCAACATCACCTTCGCCGGTCGTGTCCACGACGACGCCCTGCCGGGGCTCTACGCCGCCCACGACGTCGTCGCCCTGCCGTCGGTCACGAAGCTCGAGGCATTCGGGATCACGTTGCTCGAGGGGATGTCGGCCGGGTGCGTTCCCGTGGCGTCCGACCTCCCGGGCGTGCGAGACGTCGCTGGACCGACCGGGATCCTCGTACCGCCGGGCGACATCGCAGCCCTCCGGCGGGCCCTCCTCGACCTCGCCAGCGAGCCGCGTCGCCTCCACGCCCTGCGAGACGCGTCGCGCCGACGGGCGACGACGTTCGCGTGGGACGAGGTGGTCGACGGGTACGACGCCGCGCTCCACACGGCGGCGGGGATCGAACGGACGACGATCGACCTCACTCGCCCGCACGCCACGGCCCACCTCGTGCCGACTCGGCGGCGCCGCCGCCCGGCCCTGATCGGACTGCGCCCCCGGCGGTTGCCGACGGAGTCAGCGGCGGCGGAGGGTGAGCAGGCAATTCCAGGACGCCACCTCTCGCAACCCCGGGACCTTCACGAGCCACCGCTGCGACGGGTAGTAGCGGGGAACGGCGTCGAGGAGGACGAGGTCTGGGTGCGACCTCGCGATGCGGAGGACCTGACCGATGTGGGTCGGCCACAGCCCGTCGAAGGGAAGGTTGGGGCCCTGCGGCTCGCCGAACAGGCGACGCCAGGCGCGTACCCCGATCCGCGGCCCTAGGAAGTGCAGCGGGGCGATGCCGTGTCCACCCCACGGCGAGTACCAGTTCGTCCAGCTCACCCACGCCCACCCGTCGGGGCGGGTCACCCGGGCGATCTCGTCGAACACCGCGCCCGGATCGGGCGTGTGCTCCAGCATGTTCGAGCAGAAGACACCGTCGAACGTCGCCGACGCGAACGGCAGCCGCCGGGCGTCCGCGACACCGGCCGGTGGGGCGCCCGCGACTGGCCCCGCCAACCCCGATTCGTCGAGGTCGACGCCGGTGACGAGGGCGCCGGCCCGGGCGAGGGCGCGTCCGAAGTAGCCCGGCCCGCACCCCAGGTCGAGCACGCGAGCGCCGTCGAGCGCGAACGGGAAGTCCTCGACGGTGCGGGTGGCAAGTTCCTCGTAGAACGGCGCCGGCTCCCGGCGTTCGGCGAGGAACATCCGGAACATCTCGCGGCGCCCCGGGCGCGTGTCCCGGCGACGACCTGGCGCATCGACGCGCCGGGCGTTCACCACGCCACCACCGGACGCGTCGGGCCGTGGAGGACGGGATACCGTCGGCGGGCGGCGCGGCACCGCGGAGGACGGACATGAACGAGACGCCCCTCAAGGTCCTCTACATCGGGGGAACCGGGCGGACGGGCAGCACGATCGTCGAGAAGATCCTCGGCCAGGACGAGGGGTGGTTCGCGGCCGGAGAGCTCACGTTCCTGTGGCGCTTCCTGGGAACCGGCAAGTGCAGCTGCGGGCGCCCGCTCACCGGGTGCCCCGTCTGGGAAGCCGTGTTCGACCACGCGTACGGCGGGTTCGACGGCGTCGACGCCGACGAGATGGTCGCCCTGCGCCGACGGTTCCGGTCGGTCCATCTCCCCATCCTCGCCGTGCCGGGGGTGCGGCAGCGGTTCCTCGACCGGCTCGGGCACTTCCCCGAAACCGTCGAGCGGCTGTACGACGGCATCGCTGCCACGTCGTCCGCCCGGGTCGTCGTCGACTCGTCGAAGGAGCCGCACTACTCGTGGATCCTCCAGACCCGTCCCCGGCTCGACGTGTACTTCCTCCACCTCGTGCGTGACCCGCGGGCGGTCGCCCATTCGTGGCAGCGAACGCGCCCGCAGCTCGGACTGGAGACCGGGGAGGAGATGGAGCGGCGCGGCCCGGCCGTGGCGTCGACGTACTTCGACGTGTCGAACCTGGCCTCGGAAGCCATCTGGTCGCGGCGTGCCGACCGGTACCTCCGCCTCCGCTACGAGGACTTCGTCGAGCGGCCCGGCGAAGCGCTGGAACAGATCGAGGATTTCGTTCACGAACCGCTCCCCGCCCGCCACCGGCTCAGGGGGCGTCGCATCGACCTCCTGCCCACCCACTCGGCCTGGGGCAACCCCAACCGCTTCGGCCACGGCACCGTCGAGCTGCGACCCGACACCGAATGGGCGGCGCGGATGCCGGCGAGGGAGCGGGCGGCGGTCACCGCCATGACCCTGCCCTTTCTCTCCCACTACGGCTACTCATGGCGTACCGACCAGCGGCCTCGTCACAGGGGTGGCGACTGACCGCTCCGAGGCCAACGGGAGGTGCAACGCCCGCTTCCACAGGGGGATCGCCACCACGGCAGCCACGACATTGCCGACCAGCCACGCCTGCGCGGCGCCGTCGATGCCATCGGCGGGGACCCACGCCAGGGCGAGGCCGAGGATGGCGACCGCCAGTGTGACGGTCATGACGACGGTGCCGACCGGGTCGTGGCGCACCCGCGAGTGCGCCAAGGCGATCGACGTGACGGCCCACGGAACCCCGCCGGCCACGAGGCTCGGGAGAATCCGCCCGGCGTCGTCGTAGTCGCGGCCCATGATCTCCGTGACGAGGTCCGAGCCGATCCAGGCGCCCATGGCCGCCACCGCCGTGACAGCGACGGCGAGTCGCAGCGCCCGCCGCACCTGGACCACGAGGTCGGAGCCCGGGCGGCTCCCTTCGACCACCAGCACGCGCCCGATCGTGACAGGGAGGATGGCGACGACGGCTGCCATTGCCCACGCCAGGAAGAAGTTGGCGTTCGCCGTGGCCGTGACGTGGACGAGCACGATCACGGGAAGGGCGAACTGGGGCGCCAGGAGCGCCAGGTGGGCGACGTAGTTGACGGCGGCGTATCGCACCGCCTCGCGTCCGCGTTGTGGGGCGGGTGACAGGGTGAGGCGGAGGCGGGCGCATTGGCGGAGACCGACGAGCCCGACGGCGCCGGACACGGCGATTGGCGCCGACATCACGACGAACAGCCAGAGGTCGTCGGAGCCTGGCGCGGGAAGCCACAGCGCCGGGATGCGGGCGGCACCCACCAGTACGAGGCGCCAGAAGACCCACCGCCAGCGGCGCGCCTCCATGAACCGCACGTCGGTGAGGACAGCGACGGCCGATCCGATGCCCAGGACCAGGAACAGGAGAGATCCTGGGACGGTCCCGGCGTGAGCAAGCACGCCTCGGACCGACGGCACGAGCGAGAGGTAGAGCGCCGTTCCGACGACGGAGGTCGACGCCGTGACGAGAACGCTCCATGCGAGCAACGGATCGCGACGATCGGTCCGCTCGGGATGGAACCTCGCCAGCATCTCCTGGAGGCCCATGGCGGTCAGGTAGTTCACGAACTGCAGCGACGCGAAGACCGCCGCCGCCCGGCCGACCTCGGCGCTCTCGAACCGTCGGGCGGCAAGGAGCCAGAACAGGATTCCGGTGGCGGCCTGGGCGACGAAGCCGACCATGAGCCACATCGAGCCGCGCACCACGTGGCGCTCGTCGCCGGTCGCGACGGGAGCGGGCGGAGGGGCCAGCAACCTCATGCCGGAACCTCCGAGCGCCGTCGGGC
>DATLFW010000324.1:0-8970 GCA_035540775.1 Acidimicrobiia bacterium | reverse complement strand
GGCGACGGGCGGGCATCCAGGGAGGGCGAGCACGCTGACCGGGCGGTCGACCGACGAGACGACGGCTCGGATGTCGTCGAGCTCCCTTAGGCCGGGCGCGAACAGCACGTCGGCCCCGGCCTCCTGGTACGCCTGCAGCCGGGCGATGGTGTCGTCGAGGTCGCGGCGTTCGTGGAGCAGCCCTTCGGCGCGGGCGGTCAGGACGACGTGGTGCTCACCGGCGCGTGCCGCCTCGGCAGCGGCGGCGACCCGTTCCTTGGCGAGGGCGAGGTCGTAGAGGGGGTCGGCCTCGTCGCCGGTGAAGTCCTCGATGGAGCAGCCGGCGAGGCCGGTGGCGGCAGCGAGTCGGACCGTCTCGGCAACGCCGGCGGGGTCGTCGGCGAACCCGTTCTCCGTGTCGGCCGCAACCGGGATGGTGACGGCGGCGGCGAGCAGGGCGCCGTGGGCCAGCGCTTCCTCCCTCGTCACGGAGCCATCGAGTCGCCCCAGGGTGGCGGCCAACCCCCCGCTCGTGGTGGCAATGGCCTTGAAGCCGAGCGCTTCGAGCAACCGGGCCGACCCGACGTCGAAGGCGTTCGGTTGGAGAAGCGGACGTTCGCTCTCGTGGAGGGCGAGGAACTCGCCCGCCTTGCCAGTGAGATCGCGTCGTATCGTCGCCATGCCCGCCACGCTACGCCCCGCCGCGCCCCCTCGCGTCTTGGGGGACTTCCGTCCGCTCTGCGGTCACAACGCCCCCAAGACAGCGGAACCTCGCCCCAGCGCGACGAACGCCCAGGCCGGATGACCTGGGCGTTCCGTTCGGTGTGTCGGTTGGCTCGGGGGGGAGGACTCGAACCCCCAATGACAGGGCCAGAACCTGTTGTGTTGCCGATTACACCACCCCCGAAAGGCGACGGTCAGCGTAGCGCGAGGCTCCCCTCCCCCCTGACCCGAGCACCATCCCTCGCATTCTGGGTACGCCTGCCTACACATAGGGGCAGTGGACGTGCCCAGAAGCCGAGGGGGGCGCCGGCGCGGTCAGAGGCCGAGGGTGAAGCGCTTGACGCGGTCGGTCACGGCCGTCGGCGTGAGGCCCTCCGCCAGGGCGAACGCCCTGGCGTCGACACCCACCAGGTAGCGGGCCCGGGGCCGCCGAGCCGTCACCGCTCGCATAATCACCTTCGCCACCCGCGACGGGTCGCCCATCACCGGCTCGCTCAACCGCGACAGCCCGAGCGTCCGACGGTACGCCGCCTCGTAGCGCGACCCCGCCAACTCCTCGACGTCGCCCTCCACCTCGTCCCAGATGCCGGTCCGGAACCCTCCCGGCTCCACCAGCACCACGGCGATCCCGTCGCGCGCCACCTCGGCCCGGAGCGCGTCCGACAGCGCCTCCAAGGCGTGCTTGCTCGCCTGGTACCACCCGTTCAGCGGCGCCGTCGCCCGCCCGAAGATCGACGACACATTGACAACCCTCCCCCGCCCGCGCTCCCGCATGTGCGGGATGGCGAGGCGGGCGAGGCGAGCCGGCGCCAGCACCATCGTCTCGAGGGCTCGGCGCGCCTCGTCGTCGCTGACGTCCTCCACGGCCCCCGTCACCGAGAACCCGGCGTTGTTGACGAGAGCGTCGGGCCGGTAGCGGTCGACGACCTCGACACATGCGTCCGCGTCCGTCACGTCGACGAGCGCCGTTTCGACCTCGACCCCCGCCTCCCGCGCCGCGGCCTGCACCACCTCGGCCTTCGCCTCGGAGCGCACCGTTCCCACCGCCCGCAACCCACCACGCGCCGCCTCCAGCACGGTCGCCAGACCGATGCCGGAGTTGGAACCGGTGACGAGCACGGTGAGCCGGTCGGGAGCCACGGTCAGGCGGGCGCCACGTGGACGGGGACGGCGTTGAGGACCGCGTTCCCCGACAACGGGTCGATGCGGGAGTCGTCGGAGAGGATGTTGAAATTCACGCCGGCGTTCGCCTTCGCCACCGTGATCCCCACCCCGTCGACATCGTGCCCCCAACCGTGCGGCATCGACACCACGCCTTCCATCACGTCGGGCGTGACCTCGACAGGGACCCGTATCTTCCCCGCCGCCGACGCCACCTCGGCGTCGACCCCGTCGGCCAGACCGAGCCGGGCGGCGTCGCCTGGGTGCACGTGCAGGGTGCACCGGCGCTTCCCTTTCACGAGCACCGGGATGTTGTGCATCCACGAGTTGTTCGAGCGGAGGTCGCGCCGCCCCACCAACAGCAGTTCCCCGTTGGTGCGCCGATCGAGGGCGGCGGCGAGGCGGGGCACGTCGGCGACGATCTCCGGCGGCGCCAGGTGCACCCGGCCGTCGGGCGTCGTGAGGGCGTCGGGCAGGGACGGCTGGAGCGGACCGAGGTCGACGCCGTGCGGGTGCCGCTCCAGGAGGTCGAGCGAGAGATCACCCGGACCGGCGCCGAACCCGTCGCCGTAGGGGCCAACGCGCAGCATGAAGTCGACCAACCGCTCGGGCCCCCGTCGGTCGCCGAGGGCGGCGACGATCTCGCCGACGTCACGGCCGTGGATCGGCGACGCCGGGTCGGCCGTGTGCGAGGAGACGAGCCCCGAGACGACGAGGTCGTCGAAGGCCTCGACGTCGGCGGTCGCCGTCATGCCGGACGCCGCGAGCGCCAGGCGCGCCATGACCTCCCACTCCGGCAGCATCCCGTCGGGCACCGGCACGACCGGGGCCGACCAGTTGGCGACGTTGCGAACGGCGAGCGCGTAGAACGCCAGGTCGTAGTGGCTTTCCGCGAGCGCACCCGGAGCGGGCAGGATCACGTGGGCGTGCCGGTTCGTCTCGTTCACGTAGATGTCGACGCTGACGAGGAAGTCGAGTGACGCCATGGCGGCGTCGAGGCGCGCACTGTTGGGGTTCGACAGGACGGGGTTTCCGGCCAGGACGACGAGCGCTCGGATCTGACCGTCACCGGGCGTCTCGATCTCGTCGGCGAGCGTCGCCACCGGGAACTGCCCGAACACCTCGGGGTAGCCCTTCACTCGTGAGTGCCACCGCCCCGTGGTGAACCCGCGGCCTCCCGGCCCCGATCGCCGCCGCGAGTGCGCCGGCGCCGGGAACATGGCGCCACCGGGACGGTCGAGGTTGCCAGTGAGCGCGTTCACGACGTCGACGAGCCAACTCGCCAGCGTCCCGAACTCGACGGTGCACGTCCCGATCCGGCCGTACACCGCCGCCGTCGGCGCCTCCGCCAGTTCGTGCGCCATCCGCCGGATGGTGGCGGCGTCGATGCCGCACACCGGCGACACCGCCTCCGGCGTGAAGCCCTCCAGCGCCTCTCGCACCTCGCCGACGCCGTCGGTGAAGTCCTCGAGTCGCCCGAGGTCGACGAGGTCGTCGTCGAACAGCGTCCGGGCGATGGCGGCGAGCAGCAGGGCGTCGGTGCCGGGACGGATGAAGACGTGCTCGTCGGCCTTCTCAGCCGTCTTCGTCCGGCGGGGGTCGACCACCACGACCTTACCGCCGCGTTCGCGGATGGCGGCCAGGCGGCCGGGGAAGTCGGGCGCTGTGCAGAGGCTCCCGTTGCTCTCCATCGGGTTGGCCCCGAGGATCAGCAGGTGGTCGGTGCGGTCGAGGTCGGGCACCGGGATGGTGAGGGGGTCGCCGAACATGAAGCCGCTGCTCACGTGCTTCGGCATCTGGTCGACGGTCGATGCCGAGAAGAGGTTGCGGGTGCGGAGGGCGAGGAGCAGCGGGCGGAGCAGAAGCGTCCCGGCCAGGGTGTGCACCGTCGGGTTGCCGGCGTAAAGGGCGACGGCGTGGTCGCCGTGCTGCTCGCGGACCTCGGCGAGCCGCCGCTCGACCTCCTCGAATGCCTCGTCCCAGGTCGCCGGCACCAGCTCGCCGTCGCGACGCACGAGCGGGGTGCGAAGGCGGTCAGGGTCGTCCTGGAGGTGGCCGAGTGTCGTGCCCTTCGGGCAGAGGAAGCCGTGGCTGAAGACGTCGTCACGGTCTCCCCGGATCCGAACGACGGTGTCGCCCTCCAAGGCGAGTTCCAGCCCGCACGTCGCCTCGCACAACGGACACGTCACGTATTCCGTCCGCCGCTCCGCCATCCGGTCCCCTTTCATCGTGTGCGTACGGCGTCGCGCATAGAGCGACGCGATACGCACACACGTTTGGTGCGGGAACTACACGATCTTGCTCTCGCGCCCTTCCCAATACTGGTCCCGGAGCAGGCGCTTGTAGAGCTTGCCCGTCGGGTGGCGGGGCAGCTCCTCCATGAAGTCGACCGACCGGGGGCACTTCACCTTCGCCAGGTGCTCCTGGCAGAAGGCGATCAACTCGCGCTCCAACTCCGGGCCCGCTTCGCTCATGTCGACGGGCTGGATGACGGCCTTCACCTCTTCACCGAAGTCGTCGTTCGGCACGCCGAAGACGGCCGCGTCCATCACCTTGGGATGCGTCACCAACACGTTCTCCGACTCCTGCGGGTAGATGTTCACGCCGCCGCTGACGATCATGAAGTCCTTGCGATCGGTCAGGTAGAGGTACCCGTCCTCGTCGACGTACCCGACGTCGCCGAGCGTCGTCCACCGCGGGTTGTCGGGGTGACGGGAGCGCTTCGTCTTCTCCTCGTCGCCGTGGTACTCGAAGATCGGCGTGTCGGGGTCGGCCGGTTCGAAGTAGACGACGCCCTGCTCGCGGGGTGGGAGCTCCTCGCCCGTCGCCTCGTCGCAGATGTGCACGTTCGACAGGAGGGGCTTCCCCACCGATCCCTTGTGGGCCAGCCACTCCTCCGAGTTGATGGCCACGAACCCGTTGCCCTCGGTGCCGGCGTAGTACTCGTGGATCACCGGCCCCCACCACTCGATCATCGCCTGCTTCACCGGCACCGGGCACGGAGCGGCGGCGTGGATCACGACCTGCAGGCTCGACACGTCGTGCTTGGTCCGCTCCTCCTCGGGGAGCTTCAGCATTCGCACGAACATCGACGGCACGACCTGCGAGTGGGTGACGTGGTGCTCCTCGACGAGCCGGAGGTACTCGCCGGCGTCGAACTTCTCCATCACGATCACCGTCGCACCGAGGCGCTGCGCCTCACGGGTGAACCGGAGGGGCGCGGCATGGTAGAGCGGCGCCGGCGAGAGGTAGATGGAGTTCTCGTCCAGGGCATAGAGCAACTGGCACAGCATGTTGACGGCGGGTGGCGTGCCGTAGGGAGCGTTGCGGAAGGGCGGCTTCACGCCCTTTGGTCGCCCCGTGGTGCCCGACGAGTAGAGGAGGTCTTCGCCCTCCAGCTCCTCGTCCAGAGGCTTCGCCGGCATTGCCCCGACCGACTCCTCGTAGGAGTCCCACCCGTCGACGGTGCCGTTCATCATCAGGTAGGCATCGACACTGGGCATCTTCCCGGCCAGCGGTCCGAGCGTGTCGGCGAGCGCCCGGCTGGTGATGAGCACCTTCGCTCCGGAGTCCTCGACGATGTACTCGATCTCGCCCGCCGTGAGCCGCGAGCTGATGGCGGTGTAGTAGATCCCCGAGCGCTGCCCCGCCCAGCACACCTCGTGGAAGCGCTCGTTGTTCTCCAGGCAGAAGGCGATGGTGTCGCCGGGGCGGACGCCGACGTGGTGGAGGTACTGCGCCAGTTGCATCGACCGTTCGTCGAGCTGGCGGAAGGTCACGACCTCGCCGGACGACGCCATGACGACGGCGGGCTTGTCGGGGTGAGCGTCGGCGTGCGTCGCGAGCTGCAAGGGGTCCTCCAGGTGGGCGGATCGGGATGTTCGACGGGCCGAACGCAGCCTATCGGCGCGAGCGAGCAGGGTCAGTGGGGGGCGACCTCGCCGAGGTTCATCATCCGGCGGAAGCCGATGATCCGCCCCACGGCGACCTTCACCGTCTCGCCCGCCATGCGCTGGATCGCCTCGGTCCCCTTGATGGGGCTGCTCCGCGTGGGCGACACGTGCCCATCGAGCCCGACCTCCCCGGCGATCTCCTTGATCCGCTCGGCATGGAACGGGTCGGAGACGAGCACGACGTCGGTGATGCCCCGGTCGCGGAGGAACCGGGCCGACGCCGCCAGCGACTCCCACGAACTCGTCCCCGACGTCTCGCGCAGGATGTCAGCGTCAGGAACCTGACGCTGACCGGTGAGGTAGTCGGCGGCCGCCGTCGCCTCGGTCACACGATCGCCCTCCGCCTTCCCGCCCGTCACGACCACCACCGGGGCGATGTCGTCGTGATAGAGGTCGGCGGCGTGGTCGAGGCGGGCCTTGAGTACCGGCGACGGCCGCCCGTCGTACTGGGCCGCGCCAAGGACGAGGATCGCCTGCGCCGGCCGGGCGTCGTCCTGGCGGGACGCCTGCCACACCTGCACGAAGGTGATGCCGAGGAAGACGATGGCCGCCAGGGCGGCGAGCATGGCGAGCTGGAAGAGCAGGTGGATTCGGAAGAGCCAGCGGATCATCGGCCCCCGGCCAACCGCTCCCGGGCCGACCGCAACCGGTCGAGCGTCGCCTCCCGCCCCAGCACCTCAAGCGATTCGAACAGCGGCGGGCCCACGGTGCGCCCCGTCACCGCCACTCGCACGGGCGCCTGGGCCTTGCCCAGTTTGAGACCGAACCGCTCACCGATTTCCGCCAGGGCGCGGTGGAGGTGCTCGGCCTCCCACGGACCCTCCGCGTAGGCGTCGATGGTGGCGTCGAGAATGGCGGGCGCCGCCTCATGCTTCATCGCCTTCTCCCATGCCGCCTCGTCGAGCGGGACCTGGTCGAGGAAGAGGAAGTCGACGAGCCCCGGGACCTCGGCGAGGGTGACGACCCGCTCCTGCACCAACGGCGCCATCTGCACGAACGGGCCCGGCGGCCACTCCGATGGCGCCCACTCGACCCGGTCGAAGAAGGGGCGGCACCGCTCGACGAAGTCGGCGGCCTCGAGGGCGCGGATGTACTCGCCGTTGAAGTGGTCGAGCTTCTTCGTGTCGAAGAAGGCGGCCGACTTGGTGACGTCTTGGAGGCGGAAGTCGGCGATGGTCCGCTCGATGGGGCGGATCTCCTCGCCGTCGGGCGGTCCCCACCCGAGCAGGCAGAGGAAGTTGACGAACGCCTCTGGGAGATAGCCGCCGTCGCGGTACTCCTCGACGGCGACCGAGTGCCGGCGCTTCGACAACTTCTGCCGCTTCTCGTCGACAAGCAGCGGCACGTGCGCGTACGTCGGGCGGTGCTCGTAGCCCAGGGCGTCCATCAGCATCAGGACGCTCGGGACGGTGTTGAGAAGGTCCTCGCCTCGAATGGCGTGCGTGATGCGCATCTCGGCGTCGTCGACGGCGTTCGCGACGAGGAAGGTCGGCGTGGCGTCGGCCCGTTGCACCACGAAGTCGACGAGGTCGGCGCATTCGAACGAGACGTGGCCCCGGACGAGATCGTCGAACGCAACCGTCCCCTCGTCGGGGGTCCGGAACCGTACGGCAACGCCCGGCCCAGGCGGCAGGTCGCGGTCACGGCAGAAGCCGTCGTACCCGGGCGTCTTGTCGCCCCGCTGTTCCTTGCGCGCCTTGACGTCGTCCGGGGTGCAGTCGCATCGATAGGCCCGGCCGTCACCCAACAGCTTGTCGACGGCGAGGTCGTAGTACTCCAGGCGCTCCGACTGCCGGTATGGCCCCTCGTCGAAGTCGATGCCCAGCCAGTCGAGGGTCGAGAGGACGACGTCGACAAGTTCCTCGCGCGACCGCTCGAGGTCCGTGTCTTCGATCCGCAGCACCAGGGCGCCACCCGTCTGGCGAGCGAAGATCCAGTTGAACAGCGCGGTGCGAGCGCCGCCGACGTGGAGGTAACCCGTCGGGGCAGGCGCGAAGCGAACCCTCGGTGCCGCCGTCACCCGGCCGGCTCGGCGGCCGCCTCGGCCTGGTGGGGGTCGACGAGGCTGCGCCAGTCGGACAGCCGCCCTCGCACCTCCTCGGCCGACAGCGGAATCGCCGCTTCCGTCACGGCGCCGACGATGGAGCGCCGCTCGGCGTAGTTGTGACCGGCGTGGCGCACCTCGTGCCGCCGCCACTCGACGAGGTCGGACGGCGCGTCGCCGAGGTAACCGAGAAGGGTGAACGCCCACTCGAGGTCGCGGATGACGGGGGCCCGCCCGATCGTCGCCGCCCGGCGCATGGCGACCTCGGCGCCGACGAGGAGGGCGTCGTCGAGGTGCTCGTGGGGCGCGAGTTCGAGACGGTCGGCGAACCGGCGGGCGAGCAACATCCCGTAGCCGATGTCGGGACCGGGGGCGCCGAGGAGTGGGCCCGTGGGCTGGCCCTCTTGGACGACCTCGCCCGGTCGCACGGCCCGGAAGCTCCGGGCGGGCGGCATCGGTGTGCCCGAACGGGGCCGGTCGTACAGCTTCGGCGAAACGTGGGGGTCGACGGCCACGGTTGCTCCTCGGTCAGTCGGCCGCGAGGCGGTCGGCTTCGCTGGCGAGGGCGAGGTCCTTCTCGGTGATCCCGCCCTCGGAGTGGGTGCTGAGTGTCAGCGCCACACGGTTGTACCGGATGTCGATGTCGGGGTGGTGGTTGGCGGCCTCGGCGGCATCGGCCACCCGGTTCACGAAGCGCACGGCGGCCGGAAAGCCGTCGAAGTCGTACTCACGCCGGATGGCGTCACCCTCACGGGCCCACCCGTCGGGCAGCCCCTCGCGGATTTCGTCGTCGTTCAGCCGTGCCATGTCCCCCATTCTCTCGATCGAGCAGCGAGCGTGCGACTTCGCCGGGAATGCCACCCGTCCTGGTGGCGTTATGATGTAATCATGTAATGTTCATCACGACGGAGGGTCATGGACGAGATCGCCGCCTGGTTCACGAAGCAGATCCCGAAACGGTGGTTTGCCGCACCTCCCGACGTTCTCGTCGACTCCGACGAGATCATGGTGCTCGGGCGGCTTCCGGAGCCCGGAGGTGATGACGGGCCGCCTGGCGCAACGCGCACGGCTGCCGTCCGCGCCTTCCGGGAGGCGACGCGCGACGAGCGC
>DATLFW010000323.1:0-5119 GCA_035540775.1 Acidimicrobiia bacterium | reverse complement strand
GGAGCCGACATCGACGATCCGCGACCAGGCCTGGCGGGTGGCGCCGCTGGCCTTCTGGCTGTCGGCCGCCGGGCTCTCGCTCTGGATCGTCGGCGTCCTGCTCCCGTGGGCCGACATCGACGTGCGCATCGGCTCCGCCCTCGGCGAGAACTACGTCGAGAGCCTCGTGGAACTCTTCGGCGGTCGCTTCACGCCGGTGAGCGGCTACGACCTCGGCACGAACGTCGGGCTCGAGCCGACCGAGGGCCGCATCGTGCTCGTCCTCGGGCTCGCCTTCGGCCTGCTCGTCGTGCTCCACCTGCTCGACCGCCGATCGGGTCGAGGGTTTCCGATCGCCATGATCGTGGTGAGTGCGGTGGCGTTCCTGGTGTTGGCCGTCGAACTCGGCGACCTCTGGGACGCTCGGGACGTGCCGGGCGTCTCACTCGACATCGGGGCCGGGATCTGGCTGTCTCTCATCGGCGCCCTCGTCTCCATCGCCGCCAGCGTGGCCTTCCTCCGCCGTGGCCTCGGCCCGCCCCTCGTCGGCGAGCGCACCCCCGAAGCCACCGTCGTCCTCGACGACGAGCGCGAAGACGACCTCGATCGTCGCTAGCGGCGGCGAGGCCTCCAGGCGCCCTCGAGGAATCGGTCGCACACGCCGCCCGGTTCCGTCGTGTCGACGTTCGGGGCCACCCAGGTGCACAGTGCCTTCGTGTGGTCGAGTGCCAACTCGACCTTGCACGTGAGGGCGTTGGGTCCGGCGGCCGTTCCGCCCACCGGGCCCATGCTCCCGCAGAACTCCTCGCGGTAGGCGAGCCACGTCTCGTGGGACGCTTCGAGACCGGCGGCGTTTTCGCGAGCCATCACCGGCCAGTCGTCGTGTCCGGGCTCGCGTTCGAACCACGCCACGCTCTCCTGTGCCGCAGCGCGTGCCTCCCGGTAGGCCGCCTGCATGTCGGCGTCGGCGCGGTCGAGTTCGCCCTCGAGGCACTCGACGATGCTCAACGTGTCGGCGCGGGAGCAGACGTCGGAGCTTCGAACGGACGCGGCGTCCGCGCCGTCAGAGGATGCACACGACGCCGTCGTCGTCAGCACGGCGACCGCGGCCAGGATCGTGCGTACGAACATCGGCGAACGGTAGTTCCGCCATTCGGGAGCGGCGAAGGGCGCTGCTAGCATCCGGGGCTGCACCTGAGGGCGCTTAGCTCAGGGGGAGAGCGCTTCCTTGACGCGGAAGAGGTCAGAGGTTCAAATCCTCTAGCGCCCACTCGTCGTTCTTGGTCCTTTGGCCGCGACTCTTCGCCGTCGCGGAGGCCAAGTTCGAGGCCGGGAGTGCTCCTTCTCGCGTCGCCGAGTTCCTCGCTCGCCACACGTGAGTTCAGGACGGGCGCTCGCGACCGACGCCGCTCAGGATGGCGTGGACTCGGTCGAGTTCTGCCTCGAGTTCCGTCTGGAGCCACCCGTCGAGGAGCGGCTCGTAGAGCCAGCGGAACGGGCGGCGGAAGTCGAGTTCGTAGCCGTGGGTCACCCGGCAGCCGTCGTCAGTGTCGGTGCAGAGGAAGCGCCCGGTGAAGTCGACGACCAGGCGGGCCGGCTGGCGAGGAGCGCCGGTGAACGTGAGTTCGCTCCACCGACGGAGCCGGACGAGGTTGGTGTCGGGCGCCGGGGGCGTCCCGCGCATGCGCCCCCAGTAACGAGTGACGCCCTCGTCGTTCTCGTCGAGTTCGATGGGCGGGACCACGCGCCCGATCTTCGTGTCAGCCTGCCGGTACCGCTCGAGGTCGAGGACGAACTCGAGAACCTCCTGGCTGGTCGCCGGGACGACGCGGGTCGCCTCCGCTCGCACCGTCATCGGGTCCTCCGCTCGTCGCCGTTCCCGGTGGATCCGACCGTAGTTGGCCGATGTACCCCGGCGGCGTCTCCGACGCTGTGCGCACGAGACGGACGACTGCCCCAAATCCCGCCGACCGGCCCGATCGTCGTGGCGGGCGGCGTGCGGGTGGGTACGTCGGGAACGAGCACACGATCGAGGGGAGGCACGATGTTCGTGCAGATCATTCGCGGGCACACCGCGCAGCCGGAGGCGCTCCGCCGGCATCTCGAGAAGTGGGAGGAGGAGTTGGAGCCGGGCGCCCCTGGGTGGCTCGGCGTCACGGAGGGGGTGACCGACGACGGGGAGTTCATCGCCCTGGCCCGGTTCGAATCGGAGGAGGCGGCCCGGCAGAACTCGGGACGCCCGGAGCAGGACGAGTGGTACCGCGAAATGGTCTCGCTCCTCGACGGCGACCCGACCTTCGTCGACAGCACCGACGTCGAGTTGATGCTGGGTGGCGGTTCCGACGACGCCCACTTCGTCCAGGTGATGGAGGTCAAGCCGACCGATCCGCAGGTCTACCGCGACCTCACGAAGCAGGGTGAGGACGTGATCCCGGAGATGCGCCCGGAGCTCCTCGGTGCCATCCAGGTCTGGCACCCCGGCGGTGATCGCTGCACCGAGTTCATCTACTTCACCTCCGAAGACGAGGCGCGCCGGGGCGAGGGCCAGGAGATGACGTCCGACGTCCAGGAGATGATGGAGCAGTGGCACGCGGCGGAAGGCGAAGTCGTGTACCTCGACCTCCGCGAGCCGCTCGTCCACAGCGCGCGCTGACGCCACCCGGCCGGGCACCGAGGCCCCGAGGCGACTGCCCCGGGGCCTCGACAGATCGTCACGAGAAGTTCGCCGTCACCGTCCCGGTGGTGGCGACCACGCCGGGGCAGTCGGGCGTCTGCCCGCTGGTCACGTCGTCGCCGATCACGACCATGAGGTGGACGGTCCCGTCTGGGACCGCGATCGACCCTGAATCCGGACCGCAGAACGCCCCCAGGCAAGTGCCGGGGTCGTCTCGACACCGCGCATCGTCCACAGCACGGGCAGGCGGGAGTCGACGAGGTCGGCGATGTGCAGCGTCACGCTCTCCTCGCTCCCGTCGAGGACGAAGCAACCACCCGATCCCGACGTCGATTCGACGCCCGCGCCGAAGCTGCAGTTCATGAACGCAACGGGAGAGACGTAGTTGCGACTCGCGGTGTAGCCGTTCGCGTGAGCCGACGGTGTGGAGAGTGCGAGGGTGATCGCGGCAAGCGCGAGCGCACCGGCACGGACGAACGTCATCGAGGCCTCCAGGGCAAGGGCGGCGAAGACGGGCATCGCAACACGGGTTTCGTCTCTCCACCCGCGAGCGCTACCGCTGTCGCGGTGATGTCAGGCGCCTGGGGCCGCAGGCAGGAGGACGACGGCGCGTGTACCGCCAGCCGCGGGTCGCTCGAATTGGAGGGCGCCCTCCATGCGGCGGAGGGCCTGGCAGGCGGTGAAGAGCCCGAGACCGAGCCCGCCGCCGGTAGCGGCTGTCAGGCGATCCGGTGCGAACGGCATCCGGGTGGCGACGGCGACGACGTCCAGGTCGATGCCCGGGCCTCGGTCCTCCACGGCGACCGCGACCTGGCCGTCGGCCCGCTCGATGGTGACCAGCACCGGTACGTCGGTGCTGGAGAACTTCAGGGCGTTCTCGACGAGCGCCCGCAGCGCCACCTCGACGAGGCGCGCGTCGCCGAGCACGAGACAGCTCGTCGCGGGGAGGGAGAGTCGGCGCTCGGCGTCGTGAGCAGCGAGCTGGCCCGCGACGCGTTCCAAGACGGCACGCACGTCGACGACCTCACGCGAGCCGTGGTCGCCGCTCACCACCTCGCTGGTGGCGATGACGATCGACGTCAGGTCGTCGAGGCGCTGGACGGCGTTCGCCATTCCTTCGACGAACTGGGCCTGGTCGTCTGGATCGAGCTCGCGTCCCTGGAGGACCTGCACGGTGCCCGAGAGCACGGTGAGCGGCGTGCGGAACTCGTGGCCGACGCTCTGGATGACCGCCGCGCTCCGCCGGGCGAGTTCGTGTTCCCGCTCGTGGATCTCCATTTCCCGTAGCAGGGCGGTGCGGAGGCGGAGGAGAAGTGCCGCCATGACGACGCCGATTCCGACGAAAAAGCCCATCCGCGACACCCAGCTGCTCGTGGTCTGGGCGGTGCCGGCATCGACGTCGTGCAGGGTGAGCGGTCCGGCGACGATCCCCGACACGACGCCCGTCGCCACCGCCCCGAAGAAACCGAATCGGGCGGCGCCGTAGAGAATTCCGAGGTAGAACCAATGGGGCGCCACGCGGTCGGCGCCGCCGAGCAGGTAGGTGAGGAGCCACGACAGGGCCGTCACCGCCGCAACGAGCGCCCAGGCACCCCACGTCGAGAGCCGGCCTTCGCCGCGGAGCAGGTCTCCCGTCCAGTCACGAAGGCCACGCTGAGCGCGGGCGATCCGGCTGTTCCCGAAGGCGTCGTTCACGTCGGCCAGCGCCACGCTTCTTGAGGCTGGCGCCATGGCGGCCACGATAGGGCGTCGCATCGAGTCAAGCGAGAGGGTGTCTCGCCGGGCTGATATACAGAACGAGTGACCATGACCCCGGCGGAGCGCATCCGGGCGGAGGCCAAGGCCGCCACCCGGCAGGCGCTCCTTCAAGCGGGACTCGAAGAGACCGTCGAGGCGGGCGGCGAGTTCCCCAGTATCGAGAAGCTGTGCGCGCGCGCCGGATACACACGCGGCGCGTTCTACGTCTACTTCACCGACCGCGATCATTTCCTCGAGGAGATGCTCGACTGGGTCCTGAGCGACATCATCCGGGCCCTCTTCGACAGCACCACCGAAGGCGACGCCGACATCCACGAGATCGTCCGGCGCTTCGACGCCGCCCTGGCGACGGGCGACTGGCCCGACATCCACCGCAACATCCGAACGGGCTACCTGGCGGTCCTGCGGGAGGCCCGTTCCGGCACGCCGATCGGCGACCGGCACAGTGAGTTGATGCTCGGCGTCCTCGCCCGCCTTCGGGAGCGCATCGCCGAGGGGCAGCAGCAGGGCACCGTCCGGGCCGACGTCGACGCCCGCGACGTGGCGGCCCTCATGCTCCTCATCGCCATTGGCGGCATCTGCTGGACGGGCCTCGGCATTCTCGACGCCGACAGTGGCGCCCTCGGGGCCATCCTCCTCCAGCTGCTCAACCCCTGAGGGCGCAATCCCTGCGCGTGGTGCGCGACCCTGGCAGGGCGCCCACGGACG
>DATLFW010000322.1:0-3478 GCA_035540775.1 Acidimicrobiia bacterium | reverse complement strand
TGGGGTCGGCATGCGTGCCCGCGCGCGTGCCTGGCTGGTTGGAGAAGGGGAGCATGGCCGACGACAGTCGAAGCGCCGCCGCCGAGCGGCTGAGCATGCTGGGCCAGGCGGACGTCCTCGCCAAGGCCGTCGCCGACGTCTCCCAGATCCGAGAGCAGTCCCGCCTGCGGCGGGTTCGAAAGCTTCTCCTCGTCCTTGCCGTCCTGGCCCTGTGGGTCGGGTGGCGTGCCTTGCAGGGCAATCCGGTCGAGCCGGGCCTCCCGTCGCTGGGGGACGACTGGTGGATGTGGGCGCCGGGCGTCGGTCTCATCGTCCTGCTCGCCCTCGTGCTCGTCGGGCCGCTCCTCTTCGCCGGGCGGTCCCCGCACGTCCTGTACCGGCCCAGCGAGATCAGCGTCTCGTTCGACGACGTCAAGGGGATGGGGATCGTTCTCGACGAGGTCGTGAAGAGCCTCAATTTGTTCCTCGGGTTCAAGACCTTCCGTGAGCAGATGGGCGGGACCCCCCGCCGGGCGCTGCTCTTCGAGGGTCCGCCCGGGACGGGCAAGACGTACATGGCGAAGGCGATGGCTCGCGAGGCGGGGGTTCCGTTCCTCTTCGTGAGCTCGAGTGCCTTCCAGTCGATGTACTACGGGCAGACGAACCGCAAGATTCGCAACTACTTCCGCGTCCTGCGCAAGGCCGCCCGCCAAGAGGGCGGCGCCATCGGGTTCATCGAGGAGATCGACGCCATCGGCGGGGCCCGCTCCGGCATGCGCTCCACCCCCTACGACCGCTCCGACCGCGACGAGGCGACCAGCCTGGCGTGGCGCGTCGACCGTGTGCAGAGCGAAGGCGTCGCCGGGGTCGTCAACGAGCTCCTCATCCAGATGCAGTCGTTCGACGAGCCACCCGCTGGCGGCCGGCTCCGGAGCTTCTTCATCGACCGTGTGAACCGGTGGCTCCCGGACCACCGGCAGCTCCGCAAGCGCGAGCCCACCTCGGCCAACATCCTCGTGATCGGGGCGACCAACCGGGCCGCCGACCTCGACCCCGCCCTCTTGCGCCCCGGCCGCTTCGACCGTTCCATCCACTTCGACCTGCCGAGCCGCAAGGGCCGCCGCGAGATCATCGACTACTACCTCGGGCGCAAGGCCCACGTCGAGGACCTGGACCGGGAGGAGCGGCGCGACCAGCTGGCCGCCATGACGTTCGGGTACTCGCCGGTGATGATCGAGCATCTCTTCGACGAGGCGCTGGTGTGGGCGCTGCGTGACGGTCGCCCGGCCATGGACTGGGTCGACATCCAGCAGGCGAAGTTGACCGAGGAGATCGGGCTCAAGCAGCCCGTGGAGTACACGGAGGAGGAGAAGCGGATCATCGCCACCCACGAGGCCGGCCACGCCGTGATGGCCTACCTCGTCGGGCGGGGCCGCAAGCTCGAGGTCCTCTCCATCATCAAGCGCAAGGACGCCCTCGGCCTCCTCGCCCATTCCGAGTCGGAAGAGCGCTACACGAAGAGCCGTTCGGAACTCGTGGCCATGATCAAGATCGCCTTCGGCGGCATGGTCGCCGAGGAGCTGTTCTTCGGCGAGGCGGGCACCGGCCCCGCCGGCGACCTCGCCGCCGCCACCCGCACGGCGTGCGCCATGGTCGGCGCGTACGGCATGGCGGGCTCGCTCATCTCCGTCGAGGCGATGGAACCGGGCCCGATCTCCGAGGGCCTCGTGAAGAAGGTCCTGGCCGACAAGGACATGCGCAAGTCGGTCGAGAGCATCCTCGACAAGGGCCGGCAGGAGGTGCGGACGCTGGTCGACCAGCACCGCCACCTGGTCGAGGCGCTCCGCGACGAGCTCCTGCGCCGGGAGGAACTGGTCGGCGACGAGATCCTCGAGGTGCTGGCCAAGGCCGAGATCGAGGGCGCCCCCGCCGTCTGAGGGTTCTCAGGTCTGGGCGAGGAACGCCTCGACGGCCCCAGCCACCTCGCCGGGTCGGGTGAGAGTCGGAACGTGGCCGGCTCCGTCGACGACGTGCAGCTGCGCATCGGGGAGGAGCCCCACCGTTTCCTCCGCGACAGCGACGCCGTTGTTGGGCAATGCGTCGAGTTCGCCCATCACGACGAGTGTCGGGATGCCGATCTCCGGGAGTATCGGCCGCAGGTCCACATCGGACATGGCTTCGAGAAGCGCCACCGCCGTCTCTACGTCGGGTCGCATGAGGATGCGGAGCAGCCAGCGCTTGAGGTGCTCCGCGCCCGCCTCTGGGATGCAGAAGTCGACGAACGCCCGCATGGCGCCCTCGTGGTCGGCTCGGAGGGCATCGACGAACTGGCGGGTCGGTTCGTTGTCGAAGTCACTGATCGGGCTGTCGACGAGGACGAGAGCCTCGAACCGCTCTGGCTGGCGTGACGCTGCGGCAATCGCCGTTGTGCCACCGTTCGATTCTCCAGCGAGCACGCACCGGTCGATGTCGAAGTCGTCGAGGAGGTCGACGAGCGTGTCGACCTGCTGGTCGAAGGTCAGTGCCTCGTGCGGGACGACGGTCTCCCCGGCGCCCGGGTGGTCGTAGGCGACGGTGCGGTAGGAACGGCTGAGGATCTCGAACGGTTGCTGCCACAGTTCCCAGTTGCCGATCCACCCGCCGACGCCGACGATGGTCCGCTCGCCGTTGCCGAACGACGCCGTGTTGACGGTGAAGCCCTCGATGGTGCGGAACACCGGCATCCCTCCCTGAGGCGACAGGGGGACGCTATCGCCATCCCGTCAGCGTTCGGCGCGGGGGAGCACCGTCCAGAGCCGGTGCAGCATGCGCCCCAGTGCCTCCCGGGCGTCGAGGGGGTGGTCGACCTGGGCCGGTGACATGGACACCGCCACGGCGAGGGCGCGATCGAGGTGCCCGCCGGCGAGGTCGAAGTGGAAGGTCATCTCCTCGAGTTGGAGCGCCACCCGCCAGCCGACAGTGTTCGGCCCGCCCATCTCGATCCGAGAGACGGTGTAGCGATTGTCCGTCACGTCCGCCTCGTAGTCGGTCTTCTTCAGGAGGTCGACCAGGCACGATCCCATGGCGTCGGCGCGCAGCGATTCGAGGGCGTCGACCGCGAGATCTGGTCGCTTGTAGAGCTTGACGGCCGTGGCGAGGCCCCCGCTGATCGTGTGCCCCCCTCTTGCACGACCGTCCCCGCCAACAGGGTCGACTCGCTCCCCGTCACACCGGCGAACATCGTGATGACGGGGTCGACGCAGGTCGGCGCCCCCCAGAACAGCGCGGCGCCGAGGTCGAAGGCGTCGTCGGGCTCCCACCCGGGAAGGTCCGCCTCGGTTGCGAGGCCGGCACGAGCGTATTCGGCATCCCGGGACGTGTCCACGAGCGTCGTGGTGGTCGTCGTCGGCTGGGGAGTCGTCGATGTGGGCGTCGTCGAAGCGGACGCTGCGTCGGTGCTCGACGTCGTCTCGGGGGAGGACGACCGCCGGTCGCGGCCGGCGGTCGTCCTCCCCCGAGA
>DATLFW010000321.1:0-5884 GCA_035540775.1 Acidimicrobiia bacterium | reverse complement strand
GCGACCGGCGCTCCACCCGGTCGCCGCTCACGATCACCCCGCCCTCGCCTCGTGGCTCCACCCAGAGCGAGTGCTGCGAGCTGGCGAGCTCCGGGATCGCCTCGGTGGCATCGGGCGCCGCCGCCGTCGTCGGGGTGGTCGCCTCCCGAGTGCCGCTCACCGACGTCCCGTCGACCACTTCGGCCCGGTAGCGCTCGTCCTCGAACCACAGCTTCACCCGGCCGCCTCTCGGCACGGTGATCGGGAACGACGGCGCCACCGCCACCTCCCGGCCGTCGCGCACCGTCCCGCCGGTCGGCAGCGTCAGCTCGACGCCCTCACGGGGGTGGTCGGAGCCCGCCACCTCGACCCGCACGAGCCCCTCCCGCCGGCCGCCCGACGTGCCGGGGAAGAAGCGTTCGAGGATCTCGTCGGCGTCGGCGTCCTCCTCGGAGGCGAGGTAGTTGGCGCCGTCGAGGGGGAGCCCGACACCCGACCCGAGCCCCCGGCCCTCGAAGACGGCGACGGGCGTTCCGCCCGGCGCTTGGGCTGTCGCCATGGGCGACGCCGCCGCGAGGGCGGTCAAGGCGCAGAGCGCGCCGACGAGAGCGAGACGGGTGGGACGCACGAGGCGGGCGAGCGTATTGGCCCTGCTGCCCCTCGCACCAGCCGCCGGGTCAGAGCAGCCGGCTCGGTTCCACCGGGACGAGCACCACCGGGCAGGTGAGCTGCCGGGCGATGCGTTCGTGGGGGAGGAGCATCAGCCGCGACTCGAAGCCGAGTTGAGGTGGTGGGGTGAGGACGACGACGAGCTGGGCGCCGGTGTCGTGCGCCGTTCGGACGGTCGCAGCGCTGAAGCTCTCGGCCCGGAGCGGGACCCACCGGAACACGACCTGGCGTGATCGGGCCGCCTCGCGAAGCCGCTCGACCCGGGCGTCGTTGTCCTGGCCCTGGCCGAGCACGGTGACCTCGGCCCCCCACCGGGCAGCGCTGTCGAGCACCCAGCCTGGGATGTCGATGTTGCCCCGGGCGGCGACGAGCACGTGTTGGGGCACCCCGTCGAATGCCGCGTTGGGTTCGGGGGCCGCCTCGGTGACGGCCACCTTCCGCAGGCTCCGGTTGACCAGGAACGATCCGGCCAGTTCGAAGATCACGACGCTTCCCAGCACGACGGTGGCGACGCGTCCGCCCGAATCGGGGAGAGCCTCGGCCGCCAGCACGGCCAGGCCGACGGCCACGCCCGCTTGCGGGATGAGGTCGCCCGACAGGCGGAAGGCATCCTGTCGCGGGAGCCCCCCGATCAGCCCGCCGATGAAGCCGCCGATGAGCTTGCCGCCCAGCCGCACGGCGACGTAGCCGAGACCGAGGGCGCCGAGCTCGGGGATCTCGCCCAGATGGATCGAGGCCCCAGCCAGGGCGAAGAACAGGAGGAACAGCGGCTGCTCGATCGTCCGCACGACCGTGAACACCCGGGTGGCGTGGTCGGTGGGCGAGAGCGTTCCGACCGTCGAGCCCATGACGATGGCGGCGAGGGGGAGGGAGAGGTCGAAGGCCGACGCCGCCGTCTGCGCCACCAGGAGGTGGATGAGCGAGAAGAGCAGCAACTCGCCCGACGTCTCGATCTGTTGACCGAGGCGCGCCACGATCCACCCGAGCACGAGGCCGAGGAGGACGCCGCCGACGCCGAGCTTGAGGAACCGGGTGGCAGCGTTGCCGATGTCGCTGCCCGGCCCCGCGATGAACTCGGCGACCGGGAGGACCGCTGCAAAGGTGGTGGCGGCGAGACCGTCGGCGAGGGCGTGAGCCCCGACGAGCCCGTCGGCGTAGCGGCCTCGTGCCTTCGCCGACGCGACGAGGGATGCGACCGTCATCGGCGCCCCGGCGCCTGCGATCGCACCCAGCATCAGGGCGGTCGGGCGTCCACCCCCGATCTCGAGGGCGACGAAGTACGTCAGGACTCCGGTGAGGGCGAAGCTGAGAACGCCGGCGGTGGTGATCCAGCGGGTGCCGCGCAGTGCCCGCATCGAGATCCGCTCGCCGATCACGAACATCAACACCGCGAGGGCGCCCTCGACGACGGGCTGAAGCCGGATGAGCGACTCCTCGTCGAGGATTCCGAGGACCGACGGCCCGATGAGCGCCCCCGCGCCGAGGAACGCCACCAGTTCGGGGACCTGGCGGCGGAACAGCCGGCTGGCGAGATACGCCAGCCAGGCGAGCACGGTGAGGGCGAAGATGCTCTCGTTCATGGGAGCCCAGGCGGGAGCGGGGATCGGGAGGCGACGCGGTGGCCAAAGCGACCGGCACGGAGGGTAGTCGCCCGGCGGCGGCCCCCGGTGACCCTCGTCACGGGGGGCCGGGTTTCGTCACGGGCTGGGTATAGCGGGCGGGTGTCGAGCGCATCTGCCCTGATCGGGGCTGGTTCCTCCACTTTTTCGACTCCGGGCGAACACGAGGTTCTCGTCTTCTTCGTCCAGATCCTCGTGCTGCTCCTGGTCGCGCGCGCCCTCGGCGGCCTCATGCGCCGGATCGGGCAGCCCGCCGTCATCGGCGAACTCGGGGCCGGCCTCCTCCTCGGGCCGTCGATTCTCGGCGCCCTCTTCCCGTCGGCGTTCGCCTGGCTCTTCCCGGCCGACGAGGTGCAGTCGGCGATGCTGTTCACGGTCGGATGGCTCGGGGTGACGTTCCTGCTGATCGCCACCGGGTTCGAGACCGACCTCGGGCTCATCCGCTCGCTCGGTCGGGCCGCCGTCTTCGTCGCCGCCGGGAGCCTCCTCGTGCCGTTCGCCATGGGGATCGGGACGGGGCTCCTGATGCCGGACACGTTCGCCGGCGACACCGCCTCGACCGTGGTGTTCGCCCTGTTCATCGGGACGTCGCTCAGCATCTCGTCGCTGCCCGTCATCGCCAAGGTGTTGAGTGACCTCGGCCTGATGCGCCGCAATTTCGGGCAGGTCACCTTGGCTGCCGGGATGGCAAACGACCTCGTGGGCTGGATCGCCCTCGGCGTCATCGCCGGTCTCGCCCAGTCGGGTGGCGTCTCGATGTCGCATCTCGCCGGCATGTTCCTCGGCGTCGTGGCCTTCCTCGCCCTCGCCTTCACGCTCGGGCAGCGGGCGGTCGACGGCCTGCTGCGGGTGCTGCGCGTCCGATCTTCGGGGATGACGGGCGTTCTCTCCGCCGTGATGGTGACCGCCCTCGCCGCCGGCGTGTTCACGCAGGCGCTCGGGGTGGAAGCGGTACTCGGCGCGTTCGTCGCGGGCATCGTCCTCGGTCGGTCTCGCTTCGAGCAGCCCGAGGTGCGCCACCACCTCGACACCCTGACCAACGGGATCTTCGCTCCGATCTTCTTCGCCACGGCGGGGCTGCGCGTCGACCTCGGCGTCGTGGCGCGACCCGAGGTGGCGATCTGGGCCGTGGTCGTGCTGGCCGTCGCCAGCCTCTCGAAGTTCGTGGGCGCCATCGCGGGCGCCGGCCTCGCCGGGCTCCCCCGCCGCGAGGGCGCCGCGCTCGGCGTCGGGCTCAACGCTCGCGGGGCGCTCGAGATCGTCATCGCCACCGTCGGTCTGGGCCTGGGGGTGCTGAACGACGCGGGCTACGCCGTCGTCGTGCTCATGGCGATGGCGACGTCGATGATGGCGCCGCCGATGCTGCGGGCGATCGTGTCGAACTGGCAGGGAACCCCGGAGGAGCAGCAGCGCCTCGAACAGGAGGAGCGGCTCAGCGCCAATGTCGTCGTGCGGCCGTCGCGGCTGCTCGTCCCGAGCCGGGGCGGCGCCAACTCCGTCGCCGCCGCCCGCTTCGCGCATCTGGTGTGGCCCGAGGATGTCCCTGCGACGGTGCTGTCGGTCTCCGACCAGGACGCTCCCGTGGAGCCGCCCGAACACGTTCTCGCCGTCTTCGGCGATCGGGACGTCGAGCACGCCCGCGCTCGGATGGACGACGTCGGCGAGGCGCTCGCCCGCGAGGCCTTGCTCGGGTACGGGGCGATGGTCGTCGGCGCCGACCGGACGGGGCCCGACACGGTCCTGACGCCCCTCGTCGACCGCGTCCTGCTCTCGGTGCCGATTCCGCTCGTCGTCGTGCGCAGCGCCCGCAACGACGAGCCGCCCGACGGCCGGTTCCGCCGCGTGCTGGTGCCGGTGACCGGCACCCGTTTCTCCCGGGCGGCGATCGAGGTGGGACTGGGAGCGGCGCAGCGGCTCAATGCCGAGGCCATCCTCGTCCACGTCATCACGACGGCCCCGACCCCGGCGCTCGCCATGGCCGGTGTCCCGGGACGTCGAGTGGGGGCGAGCAGCGCGACGACGGGGGCGCCGGGTTCCCCCGACGTCGCCGACTCGTTCCTTGCCCGGGCGGCGAGAACGGCCGACGAGATGGGCGTCTTCGCCCGGCGGATCGTGCGGGAGGGGGCGTCGCCCGGTGACGAGATCGTGAAGGCGGCGCGCGAGTTGCGTGCGGACCTCGTCGTGGTCGGCGCCAACGTGCGCTCGGCCGAGGGCCGGCCCTTCCTCGGCCACAACGTCGAGCGGGTCCTCGACGACGCCGAGATGACCGTGGCCGTCGTCGCCATCCCGCCCGACGAGGCCGCCGACACGTGAGCATCGCCCTCGCGTCGGGCCTCCGGTTACGCTCACCCCATGGAGCCACTGGTGCCGTCGATCGGCTGGGGCGTCCTCCACGTGTTCTACCGGGTGGACGCCCGGGCGGCCGCTGACGACCCGGAGGCGGCGAAGCGCTTCGCCGACGCCGTCGACGCCCTCGTCGCCGACGGCTACCAGGCGATCGTCTCGGTGGTGCTCGGCCACAAGGCGGACCTCGCCGTGATGGCCATCGGCCCCGACCTCGCCCGGCTCCAGGCCTTCGAGGCCGAGGCCCGCACTTCGCCTCTCGAGCCCGTCTGGTCGTACCTCTCGCTGACCGAGCTGTCGGAGTACACGTCGACCGAGGACGACGAGCGGGCCCGGCTGCAGAGCGACGAGGGACTGGCCGGTGACGCGCTCGACGAGGCGCTGGCGACGTGGCGGGAGAGGATGGCGCACTACCAGGAGCACCGGCTCCACCCGCGCCTCCCCGAGAAGCGGGTGATCTGCTTCTATCCGATGTCGAAGCGGAGGGACGCCGGGGCCAACTGGTTCGAGCTTCCCTTCGACGAGCGCAAGCGGCTCATGGGCGGGCACGCTCGCGTCGGGCGTGGCTACGCAGGGAGGATCCTGCAGCTCATCACCGGTTCGACCGGGCTCGACGACTGGGAGTGGGGTGTGACCCTGCTCGCCGACGATCCGGTGGCGGTCAAGGAGATCGTCTACGAGATGCGCTTCGACGAGGTCTCGGCCCGGTACGCCGAGTTCGGGCCGTTCTACATCGGGCTGGTCGCTCCCGTGCGGGAGGCGCTCGCCCGGGTGGGGCTGGCATGACGACCCCCGGCAGGAGGTATCGATGACGAGCGCCCGGCTGTTCCTCTCGTTCCCCGAGCATCTCGTGGACCAGCCCATCATCTACGAGGCGGTGCGCCGCTTCGACGTGGTTCCCAACATCCGGCGGGCCAACGTCGAGTCGCACTCGGGCTGGGTGATCCTCGAACTCGGCGGCGACGACGAGCGGGTGGAGTCGGCGATCGACTACTTCCGCGAGGTCGGCGTCTCGGTGAATCGCATGGAGGGCGACGTCCTCGAGAGCTGACGCCGCTTCGTCGTGTGCGTACTGCGTCGCGCATAGCGATACGCAGTACGCACACACGATTGGCGCTGTCAGGTGGTGGGGCTGGGGCTCCACATGCGGAAGACGAGGTACTCGACGCCGTCGCGCACGGCCGTGCGTCCCGCCTCTCTCAGCTTCGGGAGGCACGTCTCGGCCACGTCGACGCCCACCATCCGCTTGTAGTCCGCCACGGGGACGTGCAGCG
>DATLFW010000320.1:0-6538 GCA_035540775.1 Acidimicrobiia bacterium | reverse complement strand
GCCTGGGCTTCCCCTTGCTCTCCGACCGCAGCCGGCAGGTCGCGAGTGCATTCGGCGTGAAGCGCTGGGGACCGCTCCCCAACAAGCGGGCGACCTTCGTGATCGACACCGATCGGCGACTGCTCGACGTCGTCGTCAGCGAGACCAACATGGACGCCCACGCCGACCAGGCCCTCGCCACCCTGAAGGCGCACAAGGCCTGACGGGCCGCGTCACGCCTCCGGGTAGGGGTCGGGGACGGCGGAACCGGCGAGCAGTCGGCGGCCGGCGGGTGAGAGGACCGCCCCCGCCACGCCCGCGACGGTCACGGTCCCTCCCACGACGTGGGTCGCACCGACGCCCTCTCCGAAGAAGATCCACGCCATCAGCCCCGAGAGGAAGGGGATGGCGAGGAGCATGAGCGGTGGGACGTTCGCCGGCACCGTCCGCAGCGGCCAGGTGTTGAGGAAGTGTCCGAGCACGCCGGGCACGATGGCGACGGTGACCGCCAGCATCAGGTCGTCGCGGGTGGCGGTGCCGACCGCCGTGGCGGTGACCGCCACCCACAGCGACACCGTGACGGCCGCCGCCGCCATGGTGCCGAACAGGAACGGCACCACGTCGAGATGGTCGCGGCCCCGCTTCGAGAGCAGGAAGAACAGCGAGTACCAGACGACGTTCACGACGGCCAGCGCCATCCCTCCCGGGTCGCCCTCGGGACCGGACGATCCGGCCAGCACGATGAGGGCGGAACCGGCGATGGCGACGCCCGACCACACCCGGAACGCGACGCCCGGGCGCTCTCCGAACATCGGCACAGCGAGGACCGCCGTCGCCACCGGGGCAACCGTGTTCACGAGGGTGACGTCGACGACCGAGGTCGCCTTCAGCGCCGTCATGAAGAACAGCTGATGGAGGCCGAAGAAGACGCCCGCCCGGGCGGCGAGCCGCCACGCGTGCGGTGAGGGGGCGCGCCCCGTCGTCCGGATGTGGACGAGCGTCAGTAGCCCGAGCACCACGACGCCGAACCACAGTCGCCAGAAGGAGAACACCTCGCCCGACACCGACGAAGCCCGCACCATGACGGGCCCGGTGCTGAACAACACGACGGCCAGCGAGAGCATGACAAAGGGGTGCCGCTCGGCGCGGGCGGCCAACCCAGCAGCGCGCGTGCGCGGCTGCGCCTCGGTCGGGCGCGTGGTCGGCGGCTCGCTCAGCACGGGACGAGGCTACGAGACACGACCCCACGCTCCGCACGGGATTCCCTCGTTCGGTAGCGTGCGGCATGGCTGACACTCCCTGGCTCTCCGACGCCTGCTCCCTCGTCGACGCGTTCCGCTCCGGCGAGCGGTCCCCCGCCGAGGAACTCGATGCGGTCCTCACGGCGATCGACGCGTCCGAACTGAACGCCTTCACGTTCGTCGACCCGGAACGCGCCCGGGACGCCGCCGCGACCGCCGACGTCTCGAAGCCGTTCGGCGGCGTGCCCATCGGGATCAAGGAACTCGAGTTCGTCGAGGGCTGGCCCGCCACCGAGGCGTCGCTGGTCTTCAAGGACCGGATCGCCAGCTACACCCGCACCATCGTGGAGCGGGTCCTCGACGCCGGGGCCGTTCCAGTGGGGCTGACGGCGGCCAGCGAGTTCGGCGGTCTCAACATCAGCACCACCAAGCTGAACGGGATCACCCACAACCCGTGGCAGCAGGGCAAGACGGCGGGCGGATCGTCGGGCGGCAGTGCCTCGGCCGTCGCCGGTGGCCTCGTCTCGCTCGCCACCGGCGGCGACGGCGGTGGCTCCATCCGCATTCCCGCCGGGTTCAACGGTCTGCCGGGGATGAAGGGAACGGCGGGACGGATTCCCCGCGGGCCGTTCTGCGAGATTGCGCCCCTCACCGTGGTGCTCGGATGTCTCTCGCGCTCGGTTCGTGACGTCGCCCGGTTCTACGACGTCGCCGCCGGGTTCGACCCTCGTGACCCCTACAGCCTCCCGTCGGAACCGACATGGGAGCGCGACCTCGGGACCCACGACCTCGCCGGCAAGCGGGTGGCGATCGCGCCGACCCTCGGCTCCGCGGTGGTCCGCCAGGAAGTACAGGACCTCGTCGTCGAGGCGGGCGAAGCCTTGGCGCGCGACGCCGGGTTGGAGATCGTCGACGTGCCGGTGACCATGCCGGTGCTCGGGTTCGAGTGGGCGATGGCCAACCTCGTGCAGCTGCGCCGCGACCTCGAAGGTGTCTGGCCCGACCGCCGAGACGACCTCACCCTCGAGATCGCCTTCGGCCTCCAGATGGCCGACGAGCACTACAACCTCGCTCTGGCCGCCCGCGGCGAGGAGCAGCGCATCCACGTGAACGAACTGATGGCCGACGTGTTCGACCAGGTCGACTTCGTGATCGCTGCCACCAACCCCGACGTGGCGTTCCCCGCCGAGGTGTCCACCAACACGCGCGTCGGTGACCAGCAGGTCGGTCTCGAGAACAACGGGATCCTCACGATCCCGGCGAACATCGTCGGAAACCCGGCGGTGTCGATCCCGGTCGGGACGGTCGACGGGCTGCCGGTCGGAATGCAGGTGATCGGCAAGCATCACCAAGACGCCCTGCTCCTCGACCTGGCGCTCCTCGCGGAGCGGGAACGGCCCTGGCCGCTCGTCGCTCCTGACGCCCCCCGCTAGTCCCCCGTCAGTCCTCGCTCGCCCCGCCCTCGGTGGGGAGGAGGCGATTGAGGGGGCGGCGGCCGGCGAAGCCGTGGGCCGTCTCGTGGTACCAGGAGAGGTCGGGCTCCCCCTCGACCCAGCACAGGAGGACGTGGCGGCCCTCCACCTCCATGGGGAAGTCGAGGAGCAACGGCGCGAACCCCTTCACCTCGACGCCCCGGGCCGCGATGCCGTCGATGATCTCGCTCACCCGGGCTTCCATGGCCTTGAGATCTGCAAGAGGCGTGTCCGCGAGCGGCGTGTCGGCGAGGACGACACCAAATTCAGGAGGGCGGGTGGCCTCGACGAGGTCGGCGCGCAGGCGGATGATCTCGTCGATCTCCTCCGCCATCGTGGCCAGCATGGCCCGAGCCTCGTCGACGGTGAAGGTGGTGGTCATCACCGCCGAGCCTAGGACCGCGTCACGCGCGAGCGCGCGTGCGTCAGTGGGTCCTGGCGCCGCCCCCGCCCATCCCGCGGCCACCGCGCCGGGCGCTCGTCCCCCGGTGCTCGTCGCCCCGTTCCTCGACGCCAGGGTCGACGCGGTCGGCGATCCGCGCGTCGCGGCCGGGGCCGTGTCCCTTTCCGGGGTGCGCCCTGGTCGACTCGACCCCGTTCCCGCGCCGCCAGCCCGGCCCCGCCGCCACCTCGTCGCCGGCATCCGGCTGGGGCGCGGCGACCTCGCCGGGGTCGTCGGTGTCGCCCGCGTCTCCGCCGTCGCCACCGTCGCCCCCACCGGCGTCGTCGCCGGGGTGGCCGGGCTGGGAGACGACGGGCGTCGCTCCGTGCGAGTCGTCCTTACCCCCGGACGCGTCCTCGCCGTTGTCACCACCCGGCCCGGTCGGCGAGGACGCCACCGGCGGCGTCGGCGAAGCGGGCGTCCCGACTGCCGGGTCGCCCGCCGGGGCACCGGCCGTCGGCGGGACGGACTCGGTCACCGACGCCGCCGGCACGAGCACGGTGGTGCCGAAGGGCGCGGCGTCGGGCGGTTCGACGGCGTCCACCGAGTCGATCTCCGGGACGCTGTCGCCGGGAACGGAGAACTGCGGCACGACGAAGCGGGCGACCTGGCGGGCCGTGTGGTCGACGAAGGCGCGCCCAGAGTCGGTGCTGGCGGCGACGGCCGAGGCGGGCGCCAGGACGGCGGCGGCAAGGAGGCCGGCGATGATCCGCTTCGAACGCCCGGCCTCACGGGTGGCGACGGTTGCGGGGTCCTCGGCGGGCGCCCGCTCCGGGAGGCGGGCCGCCACCTCGTCCCAGGCCGGGCCCGGCTCGTCGGTCTGATCGCTGGCCAGGAAAGCAACCCACGCGTGCGTTTCGAGGAGCAGGCGGGCGGGCGCGTCGGGATGAGCGTCGGTGACGTCGTCCATGCGCACGGCGCCGCGTTCCCATCGGGCTAGGTCGGTCAGGAGTTCCGGTCCGATCCCGCGGTTCATCCGGCCTCCAGGAACGAGCGCAGGGCCATGAGTGCCCGCCACTGCTGCGTGTTGACCGCCCCCGGGGTCTTCCCCAGCGCGAGGGCGACCTCTTCGTTGGTGAGTCCGGCGAGGAACTTCAGTTCGATCACCGTCCGCTGCTCCTCGGGAAGCCGAGTGAGTGCCCACCCGACGACGAGACGGTCGTCGTGCCGCTCGCCGGCGTCGACCGCACCTTGGTCGGGCTCGGCCTGCGGCTCGACGCGGGATCCGGACCGGAGCACGTCGGCGACGACATGGCGCGCGATGCCGTAGAGCCACGCCACGAACGGGGCACCGGTGTCGCGGTAACGCGGCAGGGCGGCCCAGGCGCGCACGAACGTCTCGGCCACGACGTCCTCGGCCGCTGCGTGCGGCAGCGAGAACCGGGCGAGGTTGAAGATCTTGCGCCGGAACTCCAGGTAGAGGAGGCCGAAGGCGTCGCTGTCGCCGTCGCGGGCGCGCACGACGAGGTCGGCCACGGCTGCGCCGGCGAGGTCGCGACGTACCGTTCCGCGCGTCGGCTCGCGCCCCCGGCGAGGCCGGGCGTGCGCGTGCTGTTCGTCTCCGGCGGTCGGCTGCATCGGCTGCTGCATGGGCTGGTGCATGTCACCCGTTTCATCACGCGCGCTCTCCTCCCCGCGCCTCCCATCGGAGGTGAGCCAGGAAATGCACGCCGCGAGTGAGCCCGACACCAGGTCTGCCCGCATTGGCGCCCTTTCGTCGTCCCCCCGGTCCACGAGTCCTTCCATCGGCACCACGGCTCGCGCGAACAGGGCACAGCGGGCGGCCACTCTCGGTGGAGCCGAGGTCTGCCCGCTTGCGGGGGCTTTGGGGCCTGCGGCTAGCGGCCGAGGGAATCAGCGAGGCGGAGGACGGCGGGGCCGAGGATCACGATGAAGAGCGACGGCAGGATGAAGAAGACCGTCGGGATCAGGATCTTCACGGGCATCTTCATGGCCCGCTCCTCCGCCCGCTGCTTGCGCCGTTCCCGGATCTCCTTCGACTGCACCCGCAACACCTGCGCGGTCGGCACCCCGTACTGCTCCGCCTGGCGGACGGCCAGCACGAAGTGCTTGAGATCGGGGACGTCGGTACGGAAGACGAGGTTGTTGAGGGCCTGGGCCCGGGGGACGCCCACCTGGATCTCCTGGAGCGTGCGGATGAGTTCCTCGGCAAGCGGGCCGTTGCCCGACCGCCCGGCCTCCGCCATGGCCGCCTCGAACCCGAGCCCCGCCTCGACGCTGATGGTGATCTCGTCGAGGGTGTCGGGAAGCTTGCGCACGATCAGAGCCTGGCGGGCGCGGGCCCGCTGGTTCATCAGCACGTCGGGGATGACGTATCCCGAGGTGGGGAACACTGCCATGGCCAGGAGGCCGAGACCCGAACCCTTCGACACCAGCGTCGCCAGGCCGAGGAGGAAGCCGGCGGTGGCGGCGATCACCTTCATCGCCAGCATCCGCTCGACGGGCCAGCGCCCCGTCATGCCGGCGAGGGCCAACCGTTGCTCCAGGGTCGCGACCACCGACGCCGGCGTGAACCGCCGACCGAGACGGCCCAGGGCGCCGAAGGCGGGAGCGACGAGGCGGTCGCGCGCCGACTGCTTGAGGCGCGCCTCACGGATGTCGGCCGGGCCGGGCTGGCCCCGGTCGAGGTTCTCCCTCACGAGCCGCCCGATCGGCTCGGCGGCCGCCACCGCCCGCCACATGACGGGGATCGACACGACGAGCGACACGGCACAGGCCCAGACGTAGAGGGGCACGTCGAGCAACGGCATCGAGAGCACAGGCATCGCTCAGAACTCCGGCTTCACGAGCCGCCGCATGACGGCGGCTCCGATCGACATCAGGACGGCACCGACGAAGAGGAGCACGCGACCCTGCGGGCGCGCCGTCAGCTCCTCCACGTAGGGGCGGTTGCTCATGTACATCCACGCACCGACGAGGAACGGCAACGCCATCAGGATGATGGCTGACAGCCGTCCCTCGGCGGTGAGCGACCGGATCTGGCCGCGCACCCGGTTCCGGTCGCGAATCGTCTCGCCCACCCGGTCCAGGATCTCGGCGAGGTCGCCACCGACCTCCCGGTGGATTCGGATGGCCTGCACGACCCATTCGATGTCCTCGTTCCCGGACCGAGCGGCGAGGGCGTCGAGCGATTCGGCGAGGTCGCGGCCGAGCCGAGCCTCGACGATGACCCGATGGAACTCCTCGGCGGTGGGCGACTCCGCCTCCCGAGTGACCATGTCGAGCGCCTGGACGAGGCCGTGGCCGGCCCGCAGGCTCCCGGCGAGAAGCTGCAGCGTGTCGCCCAGCTGCTCGGCCAGCTTTCGCTGGCGTCGAGTGCGAACGGTGGAGACGATGCCCCACGCCGCCACTGGAACGCCGACCGCGGCGAGGAGCGCACCGAC
>DATLFW010000319.1:0-2290 GCA_035540775.1 Acidimicrobiia bacterium | reverse complement strand
GGACGGGTGGTGTCGTCGGCGGTGCGCTCGTCCCGCACGGCCAGCCGCACGCTGTCGAGTCGCGTCGCCTGGCTTGGCGCCGTCACCGTGATCGTCGTCCTGAGCGCCAGCCAGCTCCTCTACCAGTTCGCCACGTTCCCGTCGTTCGGCGACGCCCTCCACGCCACGGCGCTGACCACGGTGGCGGGCGAGCCGCTCGCCCTCGAATCGGGGGTCGCCAAGGTCATCGAGGTCGTGCTGGTCCTGTATTCCGTCGTGGTGTTTGCCGCCCTCGCCGGCATCCTCGGCGCGTTCTTCCTGGAGCGGGCGCAGGAACGCCCGGAGCGGGCGGTGTGAACGTCCTCGACTCTCCCGACTTCGACGAACTCTTCACCGTGCCGCCCGCCCGTTTCGTCCGCACTCGCAACGCCACCGCGCAGGAACTCCGCCGGGAGGGACGCGGCGACGAGGCCGACGCCGTCGCCAGACTTCGGCGCCCCACGGTGACGACGTGGGGGCTGAACCAGCTCGCATCCCGCCATGCCGGACGGGTGGAGGAGTTCGCCGAGCGGGTCGCCGAGGTCACCGCCGCCCAGGAGGCGGCGCTGACCGGGGACGCCGCCGGCTTGGCGGCGGCCACCGACCGCCTCAACGACACGATTCGTGACCTCGCCGACGTCGTGGCGGAGACGATCGTGCAAGAAGGGGTGGCGGCGTCGGGGCATCGCGACGAGGTCGAAACGGCGCTGCGCGGAGCGGTGCTCGACGCCGAGAGCATGGAACGCCTCCGGGCCGGGCGACTGGAGGAGGAACCGGCACCGGGCGCGGGCGGGTTCCCGACAGTCGTCGGCGACGGGGCGGCCGGTGCCAGCGAAGACCAGGTCGAACGACGCCTGCGTGAGGCGGAAGCGGCAGCGGCACGGGCGGAAGAACGCGTGGCCGAGGCACTCACCAGGGTCGATCGTCAGCGAGAGACGGTCTCACGCTTGGAGCACCGTCTCGACGACGAACGGGACCGCCTGGCCGACGAGGAGCAGGCCCTCGAACGAGCCGAGCGTGAACAGCGCGACGCCGTTCAGGACGTCCGGTCGGCCCGCCGCCGCGTGGAGCGAAGCCGATGACGAGCGGGCGTCACATCCCGCTCCGCCCCGCCGACCTCCATCACGGCGGCCGAACTATCGGTGCCGCTCCTCGCCGCGGCGCTGGCCGGGACCTCCTCCGCGCGTGAGGTTGCGAGCGGTGTTGACGAGCGGCACGTGGGCGAAGGCCTGCGGGAAGTTGCCGACGTGGCGCTTCGCTTGCACGTCGTATTCCTCGGCGAGGAGACCGACGTCGTTGCGGAGCGACAGGAGGCGCTCGAAGGTCTGCACCGCCTCGTCGGTCCTTCCGCACATCGCGTAGTTGTCGGCGAGCCAGAACGTGCAGGCCAGGAAGGCGCCCTCCCCTTCGGGGAGCCCGTCGACCGACTCGCCAGCCTGCGTGTAGCGATGGACGAACCCGTCCTCGCACAGCTCGCGTTCGACGGCGGCGACCGTTCCCTGCATGCGCTCGTCGTCCGGCGGGAGGAATCCGACCAGCGGGATCATGAGGAGCGAGGCGTCGAGCGTCTGCCCGCCGTAGAACTGGGTGAAGGTCCTCCGTTCCGGGTCCCACCCGTGCTCCAGCACGTCCTGCTTGATCTCAAGGCGAAGCCGGCGCCAGTCGTCGGCCGGTCCCTCCAGGCCGTACTGCTCGACCGCCTTGACGGCCCGGTCGGCGGCGACCCACGCCATCACCTTCGAGTGGGTGAAGTGGCGGCGCGGACCTCGCACTTCCCAGATCCCTTCGTCGGGCTTCGTCCAGGTGCCCTCGAGGAACTCCATCAAGGCCCGCTGGACCTCCCATGCCTCCTCGTTGGGAGGAATGCCGACCCGGCGCGCCTGGTGGAGCGAGTCCATGACCTCGCCGAAGACGTCGAGTTGGAACTGCCCGACGGCGGCGTTCCCGATCCGGACCGGCCATGACCCCTCGTATCCGGGGAGCCAGTCGAGGATGTACTCGGGAAGCCGCCGCTCGCCGGCGCATCCGTACATGATCTGCATATCGTCCGGAGCGCCCGCGACGGCTCGGAGCAACCAGTCGCGCCAGGCACACGCCTCCTCCTCGTACCCGGCGATCATGAGCGCGTAGAGGGTGAACGTCGCGTCTCGGAGCCAGCAGTACCGGTAGTCCCAATTGCGGACGCCGCCGAGTTGTTCCGGAAGCGACGTGGTCGCCGCCGCCACGATGCCGCCGGTGGGGGCGTACGTCAGAGCCTTCAGCACCACGAGCG
>DATLFW010000318.1:0-13936 GCA_035540775.1 Acidimicrobiia bacterium | reverse complement strand
CCCCCGGGAGAGCCGACATGGCAGCCCAACCCCGTCCTGACCGCGAGCACCGCTACGACGAGGGCGACGACACGGGCTACGACGAGGACCGGCGCACGTACGACGAGGCCGACCCCGGCTTCGCGCTCCACGAGGTCGACGAACCGGTGGGGACTCCCGCGGTTCGCCCCGAAGGGCGGAACTGGACGACGGCGTCGTTCATCCTCGCTGTCGTGGCCGTCTTCCTGCTCCCGATCGTCGCCGCCACCGTCGGCGTCTTCGTCGGGCTCGCCGGGCTTCGCCGGGGCGACCCGCTGGCCCGCTGGGCCATCGGCGCCAACGTGGTGATCGTCGTCCTGAGCATCGTCGCCGCCATCGCCGTCAGCGTGGGATAGCCGCCCCGGGCGTCGCCGCGTCCGTGCCCTCGACCACGGGACGGTCGGTGGTCACCGCCGTCTGACCCGCGCCTGCGGTCTTCAGCGCCTGCGATCCCGCGCCGGCGATATCCCGCCCCTGCGATATCCCGCTGGCGGCCCGCCGATGGCGGTGCCACCTGACTGGGGAGGCCGGACCCCGAGAGGTCCGGACCGGCGCTGGGAGGACACGTCGGGAGGTGCCGTTCTCAGCGGGCCAGCCAGCGGAATTCCTGTCGCACTGCTTCGAGTTGCTCGTAGCGGTGCGATGCAGCCCGTTCCTCCTCGAAGCGGGCGGCGTTGCCGATGGCGGTGGCGGCGTGCTCGCCGAACGCCTCCAGGACCGAGAGATCGAGGTCCCCGAAGTCGCGGTCGGGCCCGGCGTGGATGTTGAGCACGCCGACGAGGCGCCGATCGGCGGTCAGGGGGACGGACATGCCCCGTCCGGCGCCCCGCTGCTCGTCCCGGCCGTCGACGCCAGCGCCCGCCAGGACTGCCTCGCGCGTCCGGGCGACCTCGCGCGCCATCGCCTCCATCGGATGGCCCTCCCGCTCGGCCGTGCCGCGAGCGGCTTCCACTCGGAGGCGACCCTCGGGGCCCATGAGGAGGACGGAGCCGGAGTGCGCATCGAAGAGGCGCAGGGCGTGGTCGAGGACGAGTTCGACCACCCGCTCCATCTCCAAGGTGGCGCTCATCGCCCGCCCGGCCGCCACGAGGTCCTGCAGACGGCGGGTCTCCCGGGCGAGTTCGGCGTGACGCACCCGTTCCTCGACGAGGAGGTCGGAGACTCGCCGCAGCGACCGCTCCTTCTCGAGCACGTAGACCGAGAAGCCGAGGCTGAGGGCGACCATGCCGAGTTGGAGGACGTGAGGCGGGATGACGGCGTACGCACCGGTGTGGGGCCAGAGCGACGTGACGGCGACGAGCAGGCTGAGGGCGACCAGGCACGCCGACATCACCGCCCACAGTTGGAAGCGCCGCCGCTCGACGGCCTCGAGGGAGGCCGCGCCGCGCAGCCCGGCCAGCCTGGCGTGACGCTGCACCTCGCGCACAGTGATCGCCACCGAACCTCCCCGAACACGGCCTGTGGTCGGTATCGGCGCAACGCCTGACGACTGGAGGTCGCGATCCGCTCAAACGCCGCGACCCAGCGGCGCCCGCGTCACATTGCGACAGATTGCGGGCGCTCCGGGTTCAGGCGGCTTCTTCGAGGCGCCCGCGGACCGACGCCAGATCGTGGCGCACCTCCGCCAGGCGCAACCGGACCAAGCCGAGGATGACGAACCATGCCGGGTCGATCTGGCCGCGATCGAGGGCCAGCCGGGCCGACGTCGGGGCGGCGTGGTGGTTGTTGTGCAGGCCCTCGCCGGCCGTGATCAGCGCCAGCCACTGGTTGTTGGTGGCGACGTTGTCGTAGGGGCGGCGGCCCCACATGTGTCCGACGGCATTGATGGCGGCGTTGAGCAGGAGGTACAGGGCCGTGTGGAGGACGGCCGCCACCAGCCCCGTCTGCCATCCGAGCAGCAGCACCAGGACGGTGATGCCGATCCCGAGCCCGAGGAATCCGCGGTCGAACGCGAGCCGGTCCAGGCGATCGGGCGGGAGGTCCCGGGCGTACTTGCGCACGAGCACCCCGTCCTTCAGGGCGTGCCGGTAGAGCACTGCGTTGCCCAGCTGCACCCGCCAGAAGCCCTGGTAGAGCGGGCTGTGCGGGTCGTCCTCGGTGTCGCTCGTGGCGTGGTGGTACCGGTGCACGGCCACCCACTGGCGAGGCTTGATCCCTGTCGTCAGCCAGAGGACGATCCGGAACCCCATCTCGGCGGCGGGGTGGAGGCGCAGTGCCCGGTGCGACAGCGCCCGGTGGAGATAGATGGTGGTGGCGAACGTGGCGACCTGGCTGACGACCACGGCCACCACGAGGGCGAGGGCGAGATTCATGGCTCCAACCTACCTACCGACCTGTCGGTAGACCAAACGATCGCCACCAAGGGCCGGGTGACCTACCCTGATCAGAATGGAAGCGCTGGAACCGGCCATCGGGACTCGGGAACTCATCCTCTCCGTTGCCACCCGGCGCTTCGCCGACCACGGCTTCGCCGGCACGAGCTTGAACGAAATCGCTCAGGACGTCGGGATTCGCCGTCCCAGCCTCCTCCATCATTTCCCGTCGAAGCTCGAGCTCTACCGCGCGGTGCTCCTCCAGGAGTTCGGAGACTGGTTCACCCTCGTCGAGGAGGCGGTGTCGGGCGCCCCGAAGCAGGGATGGCCGCAGGTCGAGCGGGTGCTCGAGGCCGCCTTCGTGTTCTTCGAGGAGCATCCGGAGTTCGTCCGCCTCGCCCGGCGGGAGGCGCTCGAGGGAGGGCCGGTGCTCCGCGACGAGTTGGCCGCACTCCTCCGGCCGCTCTTCGACCGAGCGGTGGCCTACTTCGAGCGGGAGATGGACGCCGGCCGACTGCGGCGCCACGACGCCCGCCACCTGCTTCTCACCGGTTACGGCGCCATCCTGTCGTGGTTCTCGGACGCCCCGCTCAGTACCGCCCTGCTCGACGGCGACCCGTTGAGCGCCGAGATGCTCGCAGCGCGCCGGCGCGAAGTGATCTCGTTCTTCCGGCACGCCCTCGAGCCCTGAGTCGCCCTCAGGCCGGCGGCGTCCACCCCACGCGGCGCCCGGTGATGGCGAGGACGCGCTCGAGGCGATCTTCGCCCTCCCGAACGTCCACGTCGGTGGCGAACACGCCGCTCGCCCGGATCATCTCCTGTTCCTCCTCGACGACGAGGGCCGTGGCTTCGAGCAGATCTTGGGGCACGTCGCGGCCCTGGCCGGTGGCAGCGGCAAGATCCCAGCCGTGGATGGTGAGGTCCATGACCCGGTGGCGGAGGTAGGCCTCGCCGGAGATGGGGCCGTACGACACCGCGATCGGTGCCTCGAGCGAGTCCGGCCCGTCGAACGAAGCCCGGGCGGCGTCCGCCGACGCCCGGTACGCCGCGCTGGCGTCGTCACCCAGGTTGTCGCCGTCGAAGCGGTCGCCGACCTCGTCGATGGTGTGACCGGCGCCCAGTTCGGCCGCCCACAGGTTCTCGTAGACGTTGTGGTTGACGAGGGCGCGAACGTCCCAGTCGGTACAGGGAGTCGGTTCCTTCCACTGGCCCTCGCCGACGCCGTCGACGAGCCCCGCAAACCACTCGAGCCCCTGATCGTGCAGCCTCAACCAGTCCATGGCGACCTCCCGTCGTGCGTGCGCTCGGAGCGCTCTTCGCCGTGCCGGCCGCCGGCGTGCCGGCCGCCGTCGTGCCGGTCGTCGTGCCCGGCATCGTCGGCGGGGTCCAGCATGCCAGCGAAGTGGAGCGTGCGCTGCGGGAACGGGATGGCGATGCCGGCCGCGTCGAGCGCCTCCTTGACGGCGACGGCGACGTTGCTCCGGACCCGCCACTCGTCGGCGATGCGCGCCGGGTGCCAGAAGCGAACCGCGACGTCGATCGACGACTCGCCGAACTGCTCGACCCACGCCTCGGGTGGCGGGTAGGCGGTCACCCCCTCGGCGCTTGCCACCGCGTCGAGGAGGACCTGCCGTGCCGACCCCAGGTCGGCGTCGTAGGCAAGCCCCACGGTGAGGGTGGTGCGCCGGCGGCCGTACGCGGTGAGGTTCTCGAAGGGGTTCTGGACGACGGTCGACGCGGGCAGGTGGACACGGCGCCCGTCGACGCTGCGGATCACGACGGCTCGGAAGTTGATGTCCTCCACGGTTCCCGAGAACCCCTCGGCGACGATCTGGTCGCCGACCCGGAAGGGGCGGCGGATCTGGAGGAGCACGGCCGAGAACCAGTTCTCGAGCACATGCTGGAGCGCGAACGCCAGCGCCACACCCCCGATGCCGAGGGCGCCGAGCAGGGGCCCGAGGCGGACGCCGAGCGCGTTGAGGGCGTAGACGAACCCCCCGGCCACGATGAGCGCCGAGACGAACCGCCCGATGACGAGGGCGGCATGCCGTTCGGTCTCACCCCGGGCGACGAAGCGGGTGATGATGCGCCGGACGAGGATCGCCAACACGATGGCGGCGACGAAGATGGCCGCCGCCTGGATCCAGTCGTCGGCGGCCAGGCGGTCAGGCAGGATGTCGCCTCCGCCGCCCTCGGTTTCGGATTGCCCCGGGGGCGACGGCCCGGGCGGCGCTTGCGCGAGCAGCGAGTGCGCGAACAGCAGGGCACGCATCGTGCCCGGGACATACCCAGGCGGGGACCTCTGCTACTTCGTGGGCGCTTCTCGGCGCGTGGCTACTTCGCCGAGGGCTCGAAGTACGGGTTCGACCCCGACGCATGGTCGGTCACGTCGACGACCTGGCGGATCTCGGGGACGTGCTGGTAGATCGCCTGCTCGATGCCCTGGCTGAGGGTGACCTGCGCAAGGCCGCAGCCTTGGCAACCGCCACCGAGCCGGAGGTAGGCCGTTTCCTCCTCGACCGCGACGAGTTCGGCGAAACCGCCGTGGCCGGCGATCGAGGGGTTGATGAGGGTGTCGAGGAGCTGTCGGAGTCGCTCCTCCACCGTGCCTTGCAGGTCGACCCCGCCGTCCGCCCCGCCGGCGAGGGGGCTCGGGCTGTTGGGGTTGCGAAGGACGAGACCACCTTGGCCCGCGGCCGTCGGAAGGTCGAGGGTGGCGCCGCGCAGCTTGTCGACGTCCTGAGCCGGGATCACGACCGGCAGGTCGCCGTGGTTGGTGACGACGTCGGTGTCGCTCCGGGAGTCGGCTGGTTCGAAGGCGAGGTCGTACTGGTACTCCAGACCGCGCACTCCCGTGACCTCGATACGCAGCCCGAGCGTGTCGCCCTGCGGCTCGCTCTGGCGCAGCTCGAGGATCTTCTCCAGCGCGTGATCGGTGATGACGATGACCTGGTCGGTCAGCTGCTGTTCGGTCATGCCTCTCGAACTCCTCTGCCTGTCGGGCACGTTCGTGCCAGGGGCTGCGACCCAGGGTACCGGCGCACCCCGGTTCGCCTGCAAGGAACAGCACCGAGATGTCGAATTGGGCGTCGTCGCGGGGCCTGCTGCCACCCGTCGAACCCGGAAAACCACGAACATGTTCCGCCGGGACCGCCGGTCGCCGGTGAAGGGGGAGGGATGATGCGAACCAGGTTCGCTGCGACCGTTCTGGCGCTCGCCGTGCTGGCAGGCGCCTGTGACAGCGGAAACGGGGGCGGTGCTGGCGACGGCGAGGCATCGCCCTCGTTCGAAAACGTGAGCTTCACAGAGGCCGTCGCCAAGGCCGGCGACGGACGCTTCCGGGTCGTGATCAGGTTTCGGGAAGGCAATCGCGAATCGGAGAGCGTCTTCGCCCAGGACCCGCCCCGCCAGGTGATGGTCCACCCGACCGGCCGCATGATCTGGACGGGCGAGACGTCGATCATCTGCACCGAGGGTGAGGCGGCCCCGGCCGGTCCCGAATGCACCGAGCTCGGCTCCTTCGACCTCGGCATCGCCAGCTTCGGCTTCGAAGCGACCTTCGGCGGTCTCATGGTCGCCCACCGCAGCATCGTCGAGTCGGCCGACACGCTGGCAGGGTGGGACGAGGAGCACACCACGATCAACGGCCGGGCGGCGGTCTGCGCCGTCTTCGACGACGTCCCGATCGCCGACTTCCCCCTCGGCGGTGCGGCCCGCATCTGCGCCGACGCCGAACTCGGCGTCATCGTCCTGATGGAGTCGCTCGACGACTCCGGCGTCGGCACTCGTTGGGAGGCGGCCGAGGTCGGCGAGCCGCGGGCCGAGGACTTCGAGCCCCCCGTCGAGCCGACCAAGCTGACGATCCCCGACATCCCGGACATGCCCGAGGTCGAGACCCCCGACATCACGATCCCCGACTTCTAGGGGTCGAGACGGGGTACGCCCGCGAGACTGGGGGCGTGAGCGAGCACGGTGGCCGAGGAGGGGAGCGAGACGGGGCGCGCATCGTGCTCCTGCTTCCGACGGCGACGTACCGAGCGACCGACTTCGTGCGGGCGGCCACCGGGCTCGGCATCGAGGTGGTGGTGGCGTCCGACCGGCGCCAGACCTTGGCGGCCACCATGGGCCATCGCGCCCTCGTCGTGCCGTTCGACCGGCCTGAAGTCGCCGCCGACCGGATCGTCGAGCACGCCGCCGCCCACCCCGTCGACGCCGTCGTGGCCGTCGACGAGGCGGGGGTCGTCCCCGCGGCCTTGGCGTCCGACCGCCTCGGTCTCGCTGCCAATCCGCCGGATGCCGTGGCGGCCACCCGAGACAAGGCCGAGATGCGCCGGCGCCTGGCGGCAGCGGCCGTGCCGCAACCGGCGTACGAGGTGGTCGACGTCGACGGCGACGTGGCGGGTGCGGCGTCCCGCGTCGGGTTCCCCTGTGTGGTGAAGGCGGTGGGCCTGTCGGCCAGCCGGGGCGTCCTCCGGGCCGACACCCCCGAAGAGGTCGTGGCGGCGGCCGAACGCATCCGTGAGGTCCTCGCGACTGCCGACACCGGGGCCGAAGCCCCGCCCGACCCCGACGCGCCGCTCCTCGTGGAGGCGTACGTCCCCGGTGCCGAAGTGGCTGTCGAAGGTCTCCTTCGACGAGGCCAGTTCGAGGTGCTCGCGCTGTTCGACAAGCCCGACCCGATGGAAGGGCCCACGTTCACCGAGACGCTGCTCGTGACTCCCTCCCGCTTGCCCGAGGAGGTGCAGGCGAGGATCGGTACGGTGGCTGGTGATGCGGCGGCGGCGCTCGGGCTGACGGAAGGGCCTGTGCACGCGGAGGTTCGGGTCGACACCGGCGACGGCGACGCGACGGTGGCGGTCCTCGAACTGGCGGCGCGATCGATCGGCGGGCTCTGTTCCCGGACGCTGCGGTTCGGCACGGGGATGACGCTCGAGGAGGTCATCCTTCGCCACGCTGCCGGCCTTCCCCTCGAGGGCGTCGAGCGGGAGCGAGCGGCCGCGGGCGTGCTCATGCTGCCCGTCCCGCGGCGCGGCGTGTTCGAGGCCGTCACCGGCGTGGAGGCGGCGAGGTCGGTCGAGGGGATCGAGGCGGTGGAGATCACGATCACCCCGGGGACGCCGGTGGCGCCCCTTCCCGACAGTTCCCGGTACGTCGGGTTCGTCTTCGCTCGAGGCGTCGACCCGGCGCGCGTCGAGGCGACCCTGCGTACGGCGTGGGACGCTCTCGGTATCGTCGTCGCGGAACCTCCCGACGAGCCAGAAGCAGGGTGACGCCGTGCGCGTGCTGCTGATCTCGACCTACGAGCTGGGCCGCCAGCCGCTTCACGTCGCCTCGCCGGCCGCCGCCCTGCGACGGGCCGGACACGACGTCTCGGCCCTCGATCTCTCGGTCGACGCGTGGGACGCCGCCGCCGACGAGGCGGTGGCATGGGCGGACGCGGTGGCCGTCTCCGTGCCGATGCACACGGCGATGCGCCTGGGCGTCGAGGTCGCCCAGCGGGTGCGAGCCGCGCGCCCCGGCCTCCCGGTCGCCTTCTACGGGCTCTATGCGGGAGTGAGCCACGACGAGCTGGGCATCGCCGACGCCGCCTTCGTCGGGGAGTACGAACCGGCGCTGCTCGAATGGGTGGGCGGCGTCGAGCCCCAGGGTGCCGGCGTGGTCGTCCACCTCGGTCGCAGCGACCTCGCCGTCCCCGACCGCCGATTGCTTCCGCCGCTCGACCGGTATGCGCGTCTCGCGGTCGCCGATCGCCCGGGCGAGCACCTCCTCGTCGGCGCCGTCGACGCCAGCCACGGCTGCAACCAGCGGTGCCGTCACTGCCCGGTGCCGGCCGTCTACGACGGCCGCACCAGAACGGTCGATGTGGAGACGGTGATGGCCGACGTGGAGGCCCTGGCGGGCGCCGGTGCTCAGCACATCACCTTCGGCGACCCCGACTTCTTCAGTGGCCCCGCACATGGGGTGCGGGTCGTGCAGGAGTTCGCGCGCCGATTCCCGACGCTGACGTTCGATGTCACGACGAAGGTGGAGCACGTGCTGCGGCACGCCGAGGTGTGGCCCGCCATGGCGGACGCCGGGTGCCGATTCGTCGTCTCGGCGGTCGAGTGCCTCGACGACGCCATCCTTGCGTTGCTCGACAAGGGGCACACCGCCGCCGAGGCCGACGAGGCGGTCCGCCTCCTCCTGGCGCACGGCATCGAGCCGCACCCCTCGTTCCTGCCCTTCACGCCGTGGACGACGCCCGAGGGCGTTCTCGACATCCTGGCGTTCGTCGCCCGCCACGACCTGGTGGGCGTCGTCGACCCGGTGCAGTACTCGCTCCGTCTTCTCCTGCCGCCCGGCTCGCTCCTCCTCGGCGTTCCCGAGATCGAGCCCCACCTGGCCGGGTACGACCCGGGGGCGTTGACGTGGCGGTGGAGGGCCGCCGATCCGCAGGTCGACACCCTCCAGGCGGACCTGGCTGCGCTGGTGGAGGCTCGGATGAGCGCCGATCCGTCCGAGGTCTTCGCCGAGGTCTGGGAACTGGTCGCCCGGGCGGCGGGGGTCGAGGTGGAGGTGCCGGAGGTCGGGATGCGTCCGACGCTCGCCCGCCTCAGCGAGCCGTGGTTCTGCTGTGCCGAGCCGACGGGTGCGCAAGTGGCGTCGGTGGCCGCACCGTCGGTGTCGCCGTCACTGGCGCCGTCGGTCGAGGCCTGAAGGCTCAACGTGCGCGTCGCTCCGTTCCGCTTCGATCGAGAGTTCGCCTTCCCGGCACCCCGTGAGCAGGTGTGGGAAGTGCTGCAGCGCACCGAGGAGTACCGCCGGTGGTGGGGCTGGCTGCGGCAGTTCGACGTCGGGGGCGACGGTGGGCTGCGCGATGGCGAGGAGACGCTGGCCCCCGGCACCGAGGCGCGGTGCGAGATCCGGGGACCGCTCCCGTACGCCCTCCACTTCGAGGTGGTGGTGGAGGACGTGGTGCCGGCAGAGCGAGTCGTCACGCGGGTACGCGGCGACCTCCTGGGGCCCGCCCGGCTCGAACTCGCCGACGCACCGGAGGGGTGCACGGCGCGACTCGCCTGGGAAGTGGAGATCTGCAACCCGGCCCTGCGGGGAGCGGCGCTCGTCGCCCGCCCCGTCATGGAATGGGGACACGACCAGGTGGTGAACCGAGGACTGCACCAGTTCCGTCGCCGCGCCCTCTGACGTGCCTGTCGGTTCGCAGCAGCCCGGTTCACGGCTGCGATGCCGTCGGTGGCGGTCGTCTCGCTACCTTGGGCCGCCGTGGTGACCTCCTCGCCCCTCCCGTCGCACCCCGACCGTCGCCTGCTGCTCGAGAAGTTGTTCAACTTCCGCGACCTCGGCGGCTACCCGACCGCCGACGGGCGGCAGGTGCGCTGGCGCACCCTGTATCGCTCCGACGGTTTCCACCGGCTGGGCGTCGACGACCTCCAGGCCGTCGCCGACCTGGGGCTCAAGACGGTCCTCGACCTTCGCACGCCTCGCGAGGTCGAGGAGTGGGGGCGATTCCCCGTCGAGCACATCCCCGTCGAGTTCCTCCACCTGCCGTTCATGGAGACGACCTGGGACCCGGCGACGATCACCGCCGAGACGGTGGCGCACGAGTTCCTCGCCGCTCGGTACCTCGACATGCTGGAGACGGGGGCGGTTGCCATCGCCCGGGGCCTTCGCACCTTGGCCGACCCGGTTCGCTGTCCCGCCGTCTTCCACTGTGCGGTCGGGAAAGACCGCACGGGGGTGATGGCCGCGGTCGTGCTGGCGCTTCTCGGCGTGTCCGACGCCGACATCGCCGACGACTACGGGCTGAGCGCCGAGGCGATGGAGCGGTTCACGGCGTGGGTGAAGGACACCGACCCGGAGGCCGCCGAGTCGATGGCGCGCCACGCCGCCTTCCTCAGCGCCCCGCCGGAGGCGGTACACGGGTTCCTCGACGGCGTGCGTGAGCGCTACGACTCCATCGAGGGATACGTGGCATCGATCGGCGTCGACCCCGCCGTGGTCGGGCGGCTCCGCGCCAACCTCCTCGCACCCCCGATCAGCCGAAGACCCGGTAGCCCTCCAACAGGCGCGTGGCCGCCGGGCCAACGCCATACACGCCCCCGGCTGCCTGCACCACGCCCGGCCGGCCGGTGACGGCGACCAGATAGGCGAGCGCCGTGCCGGTCACGAGGTCGTTGCCGGCCGTGGTGGGAGCGTCGGCGGGGTCTTCGATGCGGCCTCGACCGCCCTCGAGGACGACGTCGAGGGTGCGCCCGCCGATCCCGGCGAGGTCGAGGCGGATGCGGACGTCGTCGGTGATGCCCGCCTTCTTCACCGCACCCCACGGCGTCAGGTTGACGGCCCGGTCGACGCACACCTCGCACGCCACCGGCTCGCGCTCGGGAGCGAGCGGCACTCCGAGCCCGGCCCGGATGTCGAGGAGGTGGAGGTAGACGTCGAAGATCCGGAACTCCGCGAGGCCCCGCTGGGTCGTCTCGCCGAGCGGGCCCATCGCCGGCTCCTCCCAGCCCGCCTCGTCGAGGGCGCGCAGCCGCTCGAGCTGGACCGTGGAAGCCTTGCGGATCTCGGCGATCACGTCGGCGGGCGACCAGTCGCGGCGGGCGACGACGCCGGCGGCCGTCCAGGCGTCGATCCCGCCGCTCGGATCCTCGGGGACGTCCGGTTGGGACAGCCCCTGGAACTGGCTTTCGAGGGCGCCGAGATGGGCGGCGACGTCGAACACCGTCCACTCCGGGCACGGGGTGGCAGCGAGCCAGCCCCCGGATTTCTCCCCGGCCGGAAGCGCCGACAGCGTGTCGAGGATCCCCTCCCACGCCTGTTCCAGCCCGGTGACGAAACGCTCGCTCATGGTCTCCGTCCTGACGTCGCCTTCGCACGCATCGTCTCGATGAGCCGACGCTCTTCGTCCAAGGCCGCCCGTTCGGCGAGCAGCTCCGTGAAGCGACGGTCGAAATCGGCCGTCGCCGCCGCCCGCTCCCTCGCCGTGTCCTCGAGGAGTGCACGCCGTTCCTCCTCGAGTCGCGCTCGCTCCTCGTCGAGGAGGCCGTGTTCCTCGGCCTGCTCGGCCTCGAACCGCTCACGCTCCTCCGCCAGCACCGCCCGCTGTGCGGCCAGGGTGGCGATCCCGTCCTCGACGAGCGCCCGCTGCTCCGCAAGCTCCTCGGTCTGCTGACGTCGATGCTCCTCGAACTCGGCCCGCTCGGCGGTCAGCGCCCGGCGTTGTCGCTCGATCTCCGCCCGGGCCGCCGCTGCGTCCTCGTCGTCGGTCTGGCGCGCCACTGCGACGTCGCCGAACAGCCGGTCGCGCTCGACCTCCAGTTCGGCGCGGAGGGCGTCGAGTGCTCGCCGCTCCTCGGCCCGCACGACGGCGTCGCGCGCCCGCTCGGCTTCCAGCGCCGCCCGATCGCCCCGCAACGCGGTGCGCTGCTCGTCGAGACGCCGGCGGTGGTCGGCACGGGCGCGATCGAAGGCCGCGCGTCGTGCTTCGACGTCGGCGTGCAGGCGTGCACGCTCGGCTTCCACTGCCCGCCGGGCCTCCTCGGCCGCCGCCGCGTCCTCCGCGAGGAGCCGGTCGCGCTCCTCGACGAAGCGGGTACGGCGCATCTCGGTCGCCCGTTCCCAGCGGGCGCGGTCCTCGTCGAGCCCGCGCCGCTCCTGGTCGAGCGTTTCGCGGTCGCTGGCCACCCTGGCCCGTTCGGCCTCCAGCAGCGTGCGCTCGCCGGCCAGCCGGGCCCGTTCCGTTTCGAGAGCCTGACGCCGGCGGGTGATGGCGACGTCGTCGCTCTCGACCCGCCGCCGCTCCGCCTCCACGTCGGCGCGCTCGACCTCCAACCGTTCCCGCTCGCCTGCCAGTTCCGCCCGGGCCGCGCCGATGTCGTGGAGGAGCCGGGCGCGCTCCTCCTGCCACCGGCGATCCGCCGCTTGGATCTGTTCGTGCGCGAACTCGTCGGCGGCCCGCCGGGCCTCCGCCACGACCCGCTCGTGCTCCTCGGCGAGGGCCGCTTCCCATGCCTGGAGGCGGCGGCGCTCTTCGTCCCACTGCCGCTGGGCGGCGTCCCATTCAGCCCGCCGCTCGGCCTCGAAGGCCTCCCACTCGGCCACCGCCCGCTCGCGTTCGGCAGCCGCCGCCTGTTCGAGTTCCGCCAGCCGCTCCTCGTAGGCGGCCTCCAGCTCGGCCGCCCGCTCGGCGAGCCGCTCCATGGCGGTCTCGTGGACCCGCGTCTGGGCCGCGATCTCCTCGGCGAGCCGAGCCCGCTCGTCGGCGATCTGGCGCTCCAGCGCCGCCACCCGCCCGGCGTACTCGGCCTCCATCCATTGCCGTTCGCCGTCGAGCAGCCCGCGGTCGTCGAAGGCGTCTCGGGCCTCGCTCCCCACGGCCGCGCCGGTCACTCCCACCTCACGCATCCGCCGCTCACGGTAGTGCCTGGCGTACCCCCCACCCGCGGCTCAACCGCTCGTACGTCTCGACGGTGAGCGGGTGCAGCACCTCGTGCATCTGTGCGGGCTCAACGTCGACGGCGCGGCACAGATCGAGCATGACCCGCTCGACGCCCGCGGGATCGCCCGCGGCGTCGGCGGCCAGCATCCGGTCACGGTGGAGCTGCTCGTTGAGGGGGCTTGCCAAGAGGCCCTGCCCGGTTGCCCACCATGCGCCACGAGCATCGCCGGTCTCGAGACAGAGCATGGCGAGGCGGTGGGCGGCGTCGCCGATGTCGGCGACGAGGGCGCTCCCGATCGCTTCCCCGTGGACCCACAGGTACTCCCCGTTGGCGACCGAGAAGGGTCGGCCGCGGACGAAGGAGAGGGCGTCTCGCAGGAGGCCGGTCGCTGCGTCGCGAGCCCCGAGGCGCTCCGCCTCCGCCGCCTCGTCGACCAAGCGGGCGAACACCGCGGCGTCGAGTGCGACGAGGTCGCCGAGGGCGTAGGTGCCGTCGGGAGTGGCTGGGGGCAGGAGAGGCCCGCCGGTGCCGTCGTTCCCGAGCGCGCTGCGCGCCGCGGACACGATGGTGTGGAGGGTGGCCGGCGCGACGAGCCGATCGGGCCAGAGCGCGTCGAGGAGCCGGTCAGCGTCGACTCCACCGGGATGGCACGCGAGGAAGACGACCAACTCCTGCGCCTTCCGGCGGGCGAAAGGGTGTTGCGCTCCTTCCACCGTGACGGGCCCCATCACCCGCACCATCGCCCGCCATGGGGGACTGGTGGCCTCGGCCGGCGTTGCGCGGAGCGGCACTGGAGGCCGGACCCCGGCCTCCAGTACGCCAGCGATCGCCTCCCGTGCCTCGTCCGGAATGCGGTGGCGGCGCAGCCGCACGCCGAGGGGAAGGAGGCGGACCTCGTCGCGCTCGACCTCGAGCGTCCAGCGAGCCGTGGGGGTGTCCCCGCCTGCCACGACCACGAACCCGTGGGCGACAGCGTCGAGGACTTCAGGCGGGAGGGCGCCGGCACAGACGACGACGGTGGGGATCTCGGGCCGGCTGACAAGGTGGTCCTCGCGCAGGGGCTCGGCGCCGGGGAGCGCCGCCAGGGCGGGGTCGTCGACGCCGGAGACGAGGACGCGGACGTGCTCTGCCCAGGGACCGGTGGTGAGGTCGAGGACGATGGAGAAGAGC
>DATLFW010000317.1:0-6284 GCA_035540775.1 Acidimicrobiia bacterium | reverse complement strand
CCCGCCACCGTTGACCCCCGCCCGCGTCGTTGGGCAACTGGTGATTGACACTGCGCCCCTTCTGTCGTAAGTGACGCATCAGTAACCATTCGTGACGTGCGTCACGATTTTCTGGGGGAGGCGCATATGCGCGTTCGGCGGGTTCTCGCCGCGTCGCTGATCGTGGCGACCGGTCTCTTCATCGCTCCGGCTTCGCCGGTCGCGCACGCCCACGAGGGCACCTATCCGATCCTGCTGGTGCACGGCTGGACCAGCAACGGGGCCACCTTCGACGAGATGATCCCGAAGTTGCAGGCGAACGGCCTCACCGTCCTCGACTGCGACTCGAGCAAGGCCGGCACGCAGGCCATGAGCTACGCGCCGACCGCCAGCGGGCAGCACATCCCCTACATCGTCGGGAAGATCGTCCAGCCGAAGATCGACCAGTGCCTGACGGCCAACGGCTACTCGACGAGCCAGAAGATCGACATCGTCGCTCACTCAATGGGCGGCGTCGTGTCCCGCTTCCTCGTCGAGAAGGGCGGTGCCGACGTCGACTACTGGAGCAACTCGACCGGCTGGTACGGCGACGGCACACCCGACGTCTCGACCAAGTGGAAGAACCAGGTCGACGACTTGATCATGCTCGGGACGCCCAACCACGGTGCGGTGATCCCGTGGGTCCCGTCGAACCTGCCGCAGTTCTTCAACTGGCAGGCGGCCGGCACCGACATGGTGCAGAGCGCGCTCTTCCTCCAGAAGATGGGCTACGCCGAGCCCGCCGGTGAGTACTACACGTGCATCGGCGGTGACCCCTCGTATCTCCAGGTGCCGAAGTACGACTACGACGGCGACGGGGTCGGCCACGGGTGGGACGGCATCGTGGCAGCGGAGAGCCCGTTCCTCACGGGCTGCAACAACTTCCTCACGTCGTCGAACCACTCGGGGCTTCGCACCGACGACGCCCCGCTCGATCTCGTGATCCAGGAGCTCGGCTACACGTCGAACCAGACCGGCACTGGAGGGGCCGATCTGGCGGGCCAGGCGATCGTCGAGCTCGAGTACTTCTCGGTCGCGAACGACCACGACGCCAATTCGACCGACGAGTACCGCTTCGAGGTCCAGGTCGACGCCGACGGCAACAACGACGGCTACACGACGGTCGAGACCCTCGCCTACGACCGCGACGGGCCCTTCACGCAGAACTGGGACGAGAACGGGCCCGGGACGAGCGTGGCGATCAACCTGCCGGGCACCAGCCCGCGGATGGACGTGCGAATCCGGATCTGGGAAGACGACACGAGCTGGGGCGGCGGGCAGGAAGCGGTCTCGACACACACGTTCACCGACATCCTCCAGTCGGACGACATCGACGGGTGGGACTACTACTCGGCGAAGGGCTCCGACTCGGAAGGAGGTACGAACACCGTCCGCATTTCCGTCAACGGCGTCACCGCCTCTCCCGAGAACACTCGCCTCATGACCTTCGGTTTCGACAAGGCCTACATCCAGGACGAACTCGAACCGTCGGGCAACGGCGAGGTGCAGTTCACGCTCAACGCCGGCCGCAAAGGCTTCGAGAGCACGTTCTACCGCGGGGATCCCGGCACGGACACCCATTACTCCCGCTCGGCCGGCACATGGGTGAACATCGGCACCAACGCCAAGAACAACGGTCAGGTGGAGAGCGAGACGATCTGGACGGTGCGAATGGTCAACTCCGCCACCTACCGCTTCGACCTCACCTACTGGGAGGACGACGGCGGCTGGTCGGGCCGTGACGGCGGCCAGATGTACTACCGGGAGGCCGCGGTCGGCTCGCAACCGGCCGGGCGGACGAACTACTCAGGAACGTCGCACTCCCACTGGGATGTCTACCTCTACGTCGTCGCCGAGGGGTGATTTCGGGACGAATCGGCGACATTCCGAGCGCGAGCGAGGGGGCCCCGGCCACATTGGCCGGGGCCCCGTCGCGTTGTGAGCGTCTCCAGGCAGGAACCAGCCGCCAGGAACGAGAACTCGTTCACAAGCGACGGGCGTCCGACGATCGGTTCCCGACCGGTCCGAGCACGGCCCGCGCCGCGTGGCTGGCAGGGACAACGGAGAGGCTTCATGAACCGGTCGATCGGGCGGCGGTACCTGCCGCTCGCCGCGGCCCTCGGGGTGCAGCTGCTGATCATCGCCGTGGCGCCGTCCGAGGCCCCCTCCACCGTCGACGCGGCCGCTGTCGGCGACTTCACGAACGGCGGCACGGGCGACGGCACGACCGACTTCGGCACCGGCAACAACACGTCCGGCACCGGTGGGTCCGACGGCTCCGGCGGCTCCAGCGGATCAGGTGGCAGCGGCTCCGGGTCCGGTTCGGGCGGCGCCGGTGGCACGACCGACGGCGGCGGCACCGGGGGCGGCGACGGTGGCGGCGGCACCGGGCAGGCGGCCGGCGACACCAGCCACTGCGTGAACGGGCGGCAATTCGACCCCGCCATCGACTTCTACGCCCCGCCCTGCGTGCCGAAGTTCACCGGCCAGAACCCGGGCGCGACGTACCAGGGCGTCACGGGCGACACGATCACCCTCGTCCGCTACGACGACGCCGGCAACGCGGCGGTCAACGAAATCCTGAAGGCCAGCGGCTCGTACGTCACCGCCGACCAGTACCGACAGTTCTTCGCGGTGGCGGAGAAGTTCATCAACGACCACTACGAGCTCTACGGCCGCAAGGTGAAGATCAAGGTGGTCGAGGGCAACTGCGAGACCATCCCACCCGACGACGACTGCCTCCGCCCGGAGATGCAGCAGATCGTCCGCGACCACAAGCCCTACTTCGTGTGGTGGAACACCTCGCTCTCGTCGACGAGCTTCGAGGAGCTGTCCAAGACGGGGACGCCCAACGCCGGCGGGTGGCACTTCCGCGACGAGTACAACCAGCGCCTCCGCCCGTACCACTGGGACGTGTCGATCAGCGGCACGCGCATCGCCCAGCACATGGGGCGGTGGTACTGCGCCCAGCTGCACGGCAAGAAGGCCAAGTACGCCATGGAGGACAGCCTGGCCAATCGTGACCGCCTCCTCGGCGTGATCTCCACCAACGACGTGCAGAACCAGTCGACCGTCGAGGTCGACCTCAAGAACGAGCTCGACAAGTGCGGGGCGTCGTTCGACAACCGGACGTACTTCTACGCCCAGGACATCAGCACGGCCGACTCGCAACGGCGGGCGGCCGTGCTCCGCATGCGCGGCAGTGCCACGACGGAGGCCGACGACGCCACCACCGTCATGTGCTTCTGCGACCTCGTCGCGCCGATCTTCCTGTGGCAGGAGGAGCAGACCCAGAGCTACTACCCCGAGAACATCGTTCCCGGCACCGGATTCATGGACCGCGACTCGTCCGCCCAGCCTTACAGCGGCGACCTCGGCTGCCCGGCGCCGACGCAGTGCCCGTTCGACGGCGCCTTCGGCGTCATGGCGAACAGCATCGAGGAGCCGATCAACAACGACGCCGGGACCCGGGTGTGGAAGGCGGGCGGCGGCCAAGGCCCGACGCCGTGGGAGTCGGGACCGCTCACCCGGGAGTGGGACTACCTCAACATGATCGCCACCCTCATCCAGGCGGCCGGACCGAACCTCAACCCGGCCACCATGGAGCAGGGCGCCTTCCGTCTCCCGCCGCGCGGCGACGCCACCCATGTCCTCCGGGCCTTCTCCCCCGGCAACTACGCATGGAACCAGGACGTCCAGCCCGTCTACTGGAGCCCGGGCACGGCTTCGAAGTACAACGGCGAGAGCGGCGCCTACGTGCCCGTCGGCGGCCGCGTCGGCGTGAACGCCTGGCGGCCGGGCGAGTTCAACCTCCCGGCCTTCCCCCGGTAGACGCCGGCCGTGACGGATTCCACGACCACTCCCGTCGTCTCACCCGCGAGACCGCGCCCGTCGCTCACCGATCGCGCCCGTGACGCGATCGAGCAGGCCTCCGACCGGCTGTCGCCCGTCACCGGCCTGTTCATGGGTGCGAACCCGAGGGCCAAGGCCCTGCGGTGGACCCTCATCGTGGCGCTCTACGTCGGGACCATCTGGCGGCTGGCCGGCCTCGACCCCGCCGTCATCGCCAGCGGCGTCTCGCGAGGCGCCCTGTATGGCCTCATCGCCGTGGGCCTCATCCTCATCTACCGGACCAACCGCATCATCAACTTCGCCGTCGCCGCTATCGGCGCCGTCCCGGCTGTGCTGGCGGTGCTCCTCGCCACCATGAAGGGGCTGCCGTACGTCCCGGCCCTGTTGCTGGCGTTGGTCGGCGGCGCTGTCGTCGGCGCCCTGGCCGACCTGCTCGTCATCCGACGGTTCTCCGACGCCCCTCGCTTGATCGTGACGGTGGCGACGATCGGGATCGCGCAGATCCTCGCCTTCGTCAACGTCTACCTCCCCATCTGGCTCGGCTCCGACAAAGGCATCCCCGAGAAGTTCTTCACTCCCTTCACGGACATGCAGTACGTGCGGGCGGGGACGCCGATCTTCACGGGCGACGACATTGCGGCCGTGGTCGCCGTGGTGGCGCTCGCCGCCGCCTTGGCCGCCTTCTTGCGCTTCACGCGCCTCGGCATCGCCCTTCGAGCGTCGGCCGAGAACGCCGACCGGGCGTCGCTCCTCGGCATCCCCGTGAAGCGAGTGGGGACGGCGGCGTGGGCGATCGCGGGGCTCCTGGCCGGCGCCACCATCTTCTTCCGATCCCCGATCACCGGCGTCCCGAGCGACGGGTCGCTCGGCTACACGGTGCTGCTCTTCGCCTTCGCCGCTGCGGTCATCGCCCGCATGGAGAGCGTGCCCGTGGCCGTGGCGGGCGGCGTCGCGGTCGGGATCGTCGAGTACGTCTCGGTGACCGAGACGGGCAAGTCCGACTTCGCCGCCGCCATGATGCTCGTCTTCATCATGGTGGCCCTCCTCGTCCAACGAGGGACGCTCTCCCGGGCCTACGACACGGGAGTGTCGACCTGGCAGTCGCTGAAGGAGTACCGCCCGATTCCCAACGAACTGCGCAATGTCCGGGAAGTGGTGGGCGCGCGCCTCGGACTCGGCCTCGCCGTCGCCGTCCTCGCGGTGGCGGCCCCCGCACTCGTCTCCGACGGAGAAGTCTTCAAACTCACGCTGCTCCCCATCTTCGCCATGGTGGCCGTGTCGCTCGTGATCCTCACGGGCTGGGCGGGACAGATCAGTCTCGGGCAGTTCGCCATCGTCGGCATCGGCGCCGTCACGGCGGGGAAGCTGTACGCCGACCACGGGGGCCAGTGGTACAGCGACTTCTGGAGCACCATCATCATCGGCGCGCTGCTCGGCGCCGTCGTCGCCGTCGTGATCGGCCTCCCGGCCCTGCGCATCCAGGGCCTCTTCCTGGCTGTCACCACCCTCGCCTTGGCCGGCGCCATGCAGTTCTACTTCCTGAAGCGCACGGCGTCAGAGAACGACATCTACGCCGTCGGCCGGGCCATTCTCCCGAGCGCCGACAACCAGTTCGGGTTCCGACGACCGATCCTCTGGGGGCGGATCGACCTGGCATCCGAGACGACCTTCTACTACTTCGCCCTCGTCATGCTCGCGGTGGTGTTCGCTGCCGCCTACTCCTTCCGCAAGCACCACAGCGGGCGCGTCCTGATCGCCACCCGCGACAACTCCCGCGCCTCGGGCTCCTACGGCATCAACGTGACCCGCACCAAGCTGGCCGCCTTCGCCGTTTCGGGCGGCATCGCCGGCGTGGCGGGCGTGATGATGTGGTACAAGCTCGGCGCCATCGACGCGTCGTCGTACGGCATCCCCAACAGCGTCCTCATCTTCACGGCCACGGTGATGGGTGGGCTCACGTCGCTCCCCGGCGCGGTGGCCGGAGCCCTCATCGTCACCGCCGTTCAAGCGTTCGGCGACGCCCGCGTCGACGGCCTGTCGTTCCTCGTTACGGGCCCGGGCCTCCTCCTCATCCTGCTCTTCCTCCCCGGCGGCTTCGCCGAGGGCTTCTTCCGCATGCGCGACGCCTTCCTCCGCTGGGTCGCCAACCGCAACGGGATCCACGTGCCGTCCCTCGTCGCCGACCGTCGCGTCGAGGACGCCGAGGAGCAGGAGTCGGTCGTGACCCGAGCGGGTGAGCACGTCGAGGAAGCGGGCTTCGACGCCCTCGGCGAGCCCAGCATCCGCTGCCCCGTCTGCGACGAGTACCTGACGCTGGCAGCGGCCGCCGACCACGAGCACCTTCGAGCCACCACCCCCACCGCATGAGCCGGGAGACCATGGACCACGACGAGACCGTCGCGATGGAGTCGGGC
>DATLFW010000316.1:0-5209 GCA_035540775.1 Acidimicrobiia bacterium | reverse complement strand
CTCCCACGCTTCGGCCTCGACGGGCGAGAGGCGTTCTCGCGCCGCGGTGAGGGCGGCGGGGTCGGTCTCGACTCGCTCTCGCAGGGCGTCGATCCGCTTCCACGTGCCGGCGTCGGAGAGGGCGACCGGCACGGGCGCGGGAACGAGGAGGGGGACGTACACGCTCACACACGGGCTTCCGACGGCCGTCCACGCCCGGCGCGGCTCGTCGGGATCCGTGGGGAGTTCGACGATCATCGATGCGGCCGTCACCTGGTAACCGCGGATGTGCATACAGACCGTGACGCCGGTTCCGTCGGGGAGGGCCAACTCGGGAGGCGGTTCGGGATCGCCGCCGGCGCCCGGAGCGCCCCAGGGGCGGGTGCCGTGGTGGCGCATGACGGCGGCCAGGTCGCGAGGGGTCACGGCCGGGGCGGCGGTGGCGACGCTGGCGCAGGCCGCCCGGGTGACAGCGAGACGCTGGTCGGCGTGGCCGGTCGGGGAGTCGGGGTTGCGCCAGGCGTCGAAGTCGGCGCCGGGGGCGACGTCGGCCGAGGCGCGCGTCCAGTCGGTGCCGAGCGTGATGCGGTTCGAGATGGCGGCACCGTTGTCGACGGGACGGGCGGCCCACGTACGCCCGCTCGTCTCCAGGATCCAGGCGTCGTGGGCGTCGGCGACGAGGAACGACGACCAGTAGGGCTCGTTGGCGGAGGCGTCGCCGACGCCGCCTTGCCCGTGCTCGTCGAGGAGGGCGGTGATGGCGTCGAGGGCGGCTCCGGCCGAGGTGCCCCGTTCGAGGCCGAGACGGACGAGATCCATGCCGATGAGGGCCGGGGGGACGTCGTAGGGGTCGTCGATCGTCCAGACCTTCTCGTTGCCGACGGCGACACCGTGGGCGTTGACGCCGTGTTCGAGGCCCCAGAGCCAGTCGGGGCGGGACCCGAGGACGGCAGCGGCGCCGGCGTCGTCGATCTCGAGGTACTGGGTCTTCAGGCGACCGCCGGCCGGGCGGGGGGCGTAGGCCTCGACGACCTGGGCTTCGCCCACGGGTCGGTCGGAGTTCTTGGCGAAGAGCATCCGCCCCGGGGCCCGTACACACAACGTGTCACACATACGCGCCGGAGCGTACCGCCTCCGGTTCTTGGCCCTTTGTGCAGGGATATGCGCGGCTCCGGAGGCCACGTTCGCCGATGGGCGCGGGCGGTAGGGTGCGGGCGACCTCGACGACCCGGGAGGAGACCCCATGGCTGGCTTCGGCTTCGGCTGCCTGATCCCGCAGGGCTGGAAGATGGACCTGGTGGCGGTCGGCGACGACCCGCAGGCGAAGTGGGCGAAGGTGCGGGAGGTGGCGCTGGCCGCTGAGGCGGCGGGCTACGACTCCATCTGGGTCTACGACCACTTCCACAACGTTCCCCGCCCGGCCCACGAGGCGGTCTTCGAGTGCTGGACGACGATGGCGGCGCTGGCGGAGGCGACCTCCACGGTGCGGCTCGGTCAGATGGTCGGCTGCGCCCCGTACCGCAACCCGGGCCTCCTGGCGAAGATCACGTCCAACGTCGACGTCATCTCGGGCGGACGCTTGGAGTGGGGGATCGGGGCGGGGTGGTACGAGAACGAGTTCCGGGGCTACGGCTACGACTTCCCGCCCGCCGCCGACCGCATCCGGATGCTCGAGGAGGCGGTCGAGATCGTGAAGAGCATGTGGTCGGAGTCCGAGACCACCTACGAGGGGCGCTACTACCAACTGGAGCGGGCGAACTGCGACCCCAAGCCCGTCCAGCAGCCGCACCCGCCGATCTGGATCGGGGGCGGCGGCGAGCAGATGACGCTGCGGGTGGTGGCCAAGCACGCCGACTGCTCGAACTGGGGCGGGAAGCCGCACGAGTGGGCGCACAAGGCCGAGGTGCTGAAGGGGCACTGCGCCGACGTGGGGCGCGACTACGACGAGATCCGCAAGACCTGGCATCCCGACTGCGTGATCCGCGAGACCGAGGACGAGGTGAAGGCGCTCCACGAGGCCGGCGAGGTGCGCTCGCTGTGGGGTGAGCCGTACGAGTCGTGGCAGGCCGGGAACCTCATCGGGACGCCCGAGCAGGTGGTCGAGCAGCTCCGCCGGTACGAGGAGCTGGGCTGCTCGTACGTCGTTCCCTTCTTCCCCGACTACCCGGGCACCGAGAGCCTGACCCTCCTGGCCGAGCGGGTGATGCCGGAGTTCCGCTGACGCCCGTCAGGCGCCTCGCCTGCGAACTTGGCCCCCGGAGCCGCGCATAGCCCTGCACAAAGGGCCAAGAACGGGGAGACGGTCAGCGGAACCAGATCTTCTGGTACTCGCGGCTCTGGGGGTGGAGGAGGAGGGCGACGAGGGCGATGTCGAACATGATCCCGATCAGGAAGAAGGCGTTCGACAGGGCTGCGTCGAGCCCCGCCCCGGCGAGGCGGAGGAAGAGGTTGATCGCCGCCGCGCCCACCGCCACCTGGTAGCCCCACTTCTGCTCGTTGGCGATCCCGAACCCGCCCGCCGCCAGGCCGGCGGTCACCGCCAGCCACAACGGGAACGCCACGAAGATCGCCCCGCCCAGCACGAGGAAGAAGGCGTTGATGTAGAGCAGCATCACCGAGATCTGCAGCGTCTGCGGCTGGTGCGGATTGAAGAAGCGGCGGTTCTCGTCCACTCGGAAGACCTCTCAGCGTCTCGGGCTGGCCGGATGGGCGGCGCAGCGTGCGTTCATTGTCGCGCCGATACCTCGCGGAACCGGAGTTGCCCGCAGGCGGCGTCGATGTCGACGCCCCGGTTGCGCCGGATCGTCACCGTCACGCCCGGGCGCTCCAGTCGTCGAGCGAAGCGCCGGATCCGCTCACCGTGGCTGGCCCGGGCGTCGAAGCCGGGCGTCGTGTTGTAGGGGATGAGGTTCACGTGGGCGCTCACGCCGAACCGCGCCCCCACGAGCAGCGCACCAAGGGCGTCGGCCTGCTCCTCGGCGTCGTTCACGCCCTCGAGCATCACGTACTCGAAGGTGACCCGTCGCCCCTTCACGTTCATGTACTCCCGGGCGGCCGCCAGCACCTCGTCGAGCGGGTAGCGGCGGTTGAGGGGCACCAGCCGGCTGCGCAGGTCGTCGTCGGGGGCATGGATCGACACCGCCAGGGTGACCGGGAGGCGCTCGAGCACCAGGCGGCGCATGCCCGGCACCACCCCAACCGTCGACACCGTGATGTTGCGGGCCGACAAACCGAGGTCGTCGTGGAGACGCTCGACGGCCGGCCAGACGCCCTCGAGGTTCGCCAGGGGTTCGCCCATGCCCATGAACACCACGTTCGACACCCGCTGCGGCGACGCGTGCTGCGCCCGGACGACCTGCTCGACGATCTCGCCGGTCGTCAGGTGCCGCTCGAACCCGGCTTGCCCGGTGGCGCAGAACGAGCACGCCATCGCGCACCCCGCCTGCGACGACACGCACACCGTCGCCCGGTCGGGATAGCGCATCAGCACCGTCTCGACCTGCGCTCCGTCGGCGCCCTCCCACAGCCACTTCCGGGTCATCCCGGCGTCACCCGTCTGGTCGGCCCGAACCGTCAGGGCGAGCGGCACGGTGTCGACGAGGCGCTTCCGCAACGCCTTCGGGAGCGTCGACACCTCGTCCAGCGGCTGGCGCTGTTCGTACAGCCCCTTCCACACCTGGTCGGCGCGGTAGCGCGGCTCGCCCCACGCTTCGAGGAGGTTCTCCAGGTCGGCGCGGGAGACGCCGTATCGCGGGGCGGTCATCGGTCGCATGCGTACACCCGATCGACATGGTCGACGTGGAAGCCCAGGTTCTCGTAGAGCGCCCGGGCGGCGGCGTTGTCGCCGTCGACGTAGAGCGACGCCTCGGCGGCTCCCTGCGCGGCGATGTGGGCGAGGCCGGCCACCACCAGTGCCCGTCCCAGCCCGGTGCCCTGCCGGTCGGGGTCGACGCCGATCACGTAGATCTCGCCTTCCGACGGGTCGGCGACCTTCGTCCAGCAGAAGCCCGCCATCCCGGCGTCGTCCTCGGCGACCAGAAACCCCTCGGAGTCGAACCACTCTTCGGCCATCAGCGCCCGCAGCTCGGCCACCGTGACCCGGCTCTGCTCCGGATGGGTCGCGAACGCCCGGGCGTTCACCGTCACCCACACCTCGTCGTCGAGGCCTGGTCGGAAGGCCCGGAGCCGTACGCCTTCCGGCAGGCGCGCCTCCTCGTCGAGGGGCATCCCCCGGCGCATCTGGACCAGTTCCCGCCAGGGACTCAGACCGAGCCGCGACGCCACCTCGGCCTCGGCCGGACCGGCCCGGAAGGTGAACCACTGGAGGCGGCGGGCGCCCCGGGACGCGGCTTCCTCCATGGCGACGGACAGAAGGGGAAGTCCGAGATCGGAAACCTCCTCGGGGGCGACGACGACCTGGAGGTTCCATGCGTTGTCGTCACCGGCACGCGCCGCATGCGCGTACCCGGTGACCCGATCGGGCTCGCGGGCGAGGATGGCGAAGCCGTCGAACGGTGCCCGCCCCGCCACTTGCACCGCCTTGTTGTCGGGGAGGGCGGGATGGCCGGTGCGGCGAGCGACGTCGTCGACCAGGGCACGCACGGCGGCGCGATCCGGCTCCGAGAGGTGGTCGACGCGAGCGAGGGACGGCACGGATCGAGCCTACCGGCGTCCCCGGTAGGCTCGGCCTCGTGCCCGCCAAGCCGACCGCCTCCCGCCGCGCCCCGAAACAGCGCCGCATCACCGCGAAGCTGCGTGCCCAGGCCGAAGTGGTGCGCGAGCGGCTGGCGGCCGAGTACCCCGACGCGCATTGCGCGCTCGACCATGCGTCGCCCTACCAGCTGCTCGTCGCCACCATCCTCTCGGCTCAGTGCACCGACGAGCGGGTCAACATGGTCACCCCGGCCCTGTTCGCCCGCTACCCGACGCCGGCCGATCTGGCGGCCGCCGACCCCGACGAGCTGGAGGAGCTGATCCGCACCACCGGATTCTTCCGCTCCAAGGCCCGCAACCTCCTCGGGATGGCGCACGACGTGGAGGAGCGCTTCGGCGGCGAGATCCCCGTCGACCGGGACGACCTCACGACGCTCGGCGGCGTCGGTCGCAAGACGGCCAACGTGGTGCGGTCGGTGGCCTTCAAGGCGCCGGGCCTGCCCGTCGACACGCACGTGAAGCGCCTCAGCCGTCGGCTGGCCCTCACGCGCGAGGACGACCCGGTGAAGATCGAGTT
>DATLFW010000315.1:0-3960 GCA_035540775.1 Acidimicrobiia bacterium | reverse complement strand
AGCGCCCAGATGCGCTGGTCGAGCTTCCGCGCCAGCAGGAGCAGGCGGTACATGCCGAGGAGATCGTCGGCGTCGAGACCCAGCTCGGTGTGCCGGTCGTGTAGGTGCAGGGCCGAGAGATCCTGCTCGTCCGCGGGGGGCGCGTAGCCCATGTCGACCTCCTCGTCGCGTGCGCGTCTCCTACCCTCGCCCGGCGGCGCCCTCCCCTCGGGCGACGGGACGGGGATCAGGCGGGACCCCCGTCCGGGTACGGGCGGCGATCCGCTCCTCGGCGACGCGGTCGGCGGCGTCGGCCGGGGCGATCCCTTCCCGCTCGGCCGTCTCGAGGACGACCGTCGTGTTCTCGTGGATGCGGCGGACAGCGACCTCGGCGTCTTCCCACCGGTAGTCGCGCCCGATCTCGAAGGCGATGTTGATGACACCTCCCGCATTCGCCACGAAGTCGGGGACGTAGAGGATCCCCGCTTCGTGGAGCATGCGTCCGTGCTCGGGGGTGCCGAGCTGGTTGTTGGCGCTCCCGACCACGGCGGCGCAGGCGAGGTCGGGGATGGTGGTGTCGTTCAGGACGCCCCCGAGCGCGCAGGGAGCAAAGATGTCGCACTCGACGGCGTGCACCTTCTCGGGCGCGACGACGGTCACCCGGTCGCCGAGAGCCGCGACGGCCGCCTCGTTGACGTCGGCGACGGTGACGCGGGCGCCGGCGTCGAGAAGGTGCCCGACGAGAGCGGAGCCGACCTTCCCGACACCTGAAACAGCGACGTGCCGACCCGCCAGATCGCCGTCACCCCACAGACGTTCGGCGGCGGCCCGCATCGCCTCGAAGACGCCGACGGCGGTGGCAGGGCTCGGGTCGCCGGACCCGCCCGCCTCGACCGGCGTTCCGGTGACCCATCGGGTCGAGCGAGCGATCACCGTCATGTCGGCAACCGTCGTCCCGACGTCCTCGGTCGTGATGTAGTGGCCACCGAGGCGCTCGATGAAGGCGCCGTACGCCTCGAACAGCGCTTCGCTCTTGTCGCGTGGGGGGTCGCCGAGGATCACGGCCTTCCCGCCACCGAGGTCGAGGCCGGCGGTGGCCGACTTGTAGCTCATGGCCTGCGAGAGGCGGAGCACGTCGGTGAGGGCGCTCGCCTCGTCGGCGTAGGGGTGGAAGCGGGTCCCGCCGAGCGACGGGCCGAGGGCAGTGGAGTGGATGGCGACGATCGCTCGCAGGCCGACGCTGGGATCCGAGAAGAACACCACCTGTTCATGCCCGCCCCGGCGCTGGGCTTCCAGCACCTGGCAGGAAACGTGGCCGCCCGGCACCTCCACTGGCGCCCCCTTTCCTCCCGGGCGTCGTACCCGGAACGGTCGCATCCCGATCGTATGACGGATCGGTGCCGGGGAGGACGAACTGGAGGAACGTTCCAGTGACAAAAAGGACAATCCGGCCCCGATGACCGTCACGCCCGGGATCGAGCAGGTACCCTGAAACCGTCAAGCACCCCGAATGAGCCGTTCGGGCCACGAGAGAATGATCCGAACGGACTATTCAGGACAGCCTCATCTTTACCGTAGATACGTACACGAAACGGACAACATCCGTTGTAGCTGCGGACCGGGGAGGTTTAGGGCCCGGACCGCAAGGGGAGGCAAAGGCACATGCAAGAGCGCGAAGAGCACGAAGTCCTGCTCACCCCGTCCGAGGTGGCCGCCATGTTTCGGGTCAACCCGAAGACGGTGACCCGTTGGGCGCGGGCTGGCAAGATCTCCGCCATCCGCACCCTCGGTGGGCACCGGCGGTTCCGGGCCTCGGAGATCCGCAAGTACCTCGAGCAGGTCGAGAGCGAGCAACTGTCGTAGGTCTGGCGGCGGTGCCTCCGGCACGCTGACCAGCCGAGATCCGCCCAACGCACCGGCGCCGTCGGTGGGTTGGGCGGTGTCGCGCTGGCGGTGCGCGCGGAGTGCAGTGCGCAGGGGGCGGGGCGCGGCGGTTTCGCCTTCCTGATCGAGGGGTGCCTGCTGCTACCGTCCTCACGCCTATGCGTGCGCCCAACCCTTCCTATTCGGTCCTCATCCGCATCGAGGTCGACGACGAGCCCGGAACGCTCGGTCGCCTGGCCACGGCGATCGGGGAGGCGGGCGGCAACATCACTGCCATCGACATCGTCGAATCCGGCGGCGGGGTCGTCGTCGAGGACCTGAGCGTCGACGCCCGTGACGAGGAGCACGCCACCGACATCGGTGCCGCCCTCGACGGCGTCGAAGGCGTCCGGGTGCTCTCGATCAACGACCGGACGTTCCAGATGCACATGGGCGGCAAGATCGAGGTCGCCTCACGCTCGCCTCTCCGGAACCGGGCCGACCTTTCGATGGCGTACACGCCGGGCGTCGCCCGGGTCTGCCTCGCCATCGCCGACGACCCGTCGTTGGCCCACCGCTACACCATCAAGCGCAACTCGGTCGCCATCGTCACCGACGGCACGGCGGTGCTCGGGCTCGGCGACATCGGCCCGCAGGCGGCCCTTCCCGTGATGGAAGGGAAGGCGATGCTCTTCAAGGAGTTCGCGGGGGTCGACGCCTTCCCGATCTGTCTCGACGTGAGCGGCCCCGACGAGGTGATCGAGTCCGTCGAGCGGCTGGCGCCGGTCTTCGGCGGCGTGAACCTCGAGGACATCAAGGCGCCGGAGTGCTTCGAGATCGAGGAGCGCCTCGCCGCCAGCCTCGACATCCCCGTCTTCCACGACGACCAGCACGGCACCGCCGTCGTCACCCTCGCCGCCTTGCGGAACTCGTTGAAGGTCGTCGACAAGAAGATGGAAGACCTCAAGGTCGTCATCGCCGGCGTGGGAGCGGCTGGCGTGGCGATCACGAAGATCCTCATGGAAGCCGGCGTCCAGAACGTGATCGGCGTCGACTCCAAGGGCGCCATTACCACGGGCCGCACCGACCTCAACCCCGCCAAGGTGTGGTTCGCCGAGCACACCAACCCTGAGCGGCGGGAGGGGGCGATCTACGAGGTGCTCCCCGGCGCCGACGTGTTCATCGGCGTGTCGGCGCCCGGGCTCATCACCCGCGACGACCTGCGGGTGATGCACAAGGACCCGATCGTCTTCGCCATGGCGAACCCCGACCCCGAGATCACGCCGGAGGAAGCGGGCGACCTGGCCGCGGTGATGGCGACCGGCCGCTCCGACTACCCGAACCAGATCAACAACGTCTTGTGCTTCCCCGGCATCTTCCGTGGCGCCCTCGACGCCGGCGCCCGCGAGATCAACGAGGAGATGAAGCTGGCGGCCGCCGAGGCGATTGCATCGTGCGTCTCCGACGAGGAGCTCTCGCCCAGCTACATCATCCCGTCGGTGTTCAACCCGCAGGTCGTCGAGCGCGTGGCCGCCTCCGTGATGGAGGCCGCCATGGTGTCGGGCGCGTGCCGCGAGGAGGACGGGCCGAGCACGTGAGTGGTGCGGTCGAGGCGGTCACCTTCGACTACTGGAACACGCTCTGCTACGAGCCGGAGCTCTTCCAGCTCGACCGCGTCCGTGCCGACGTCGTCAGCCGGCTGCTCGTGGAGGAGGGGGTCGGCGTCGACGTGGACGACCTGCGGGAGTGGGTCGCGGCGGCGATGGTGACGATCCGCGAGCGATACCTCGAGGCGTGGCCGGCCAACGTCCAGTACACGGGCGAGCACGCTGTCACCGACCTGCTCGAGGCGTTACGCGCCCTGGTGCCACCCGGGAGTGCGTTGGCGGGGCGGGTGGCGGAGGCCTTCGACGGCGTCGGTGCCGAGGCCGACCTGCTGCTGGTCGACGGCGTCGAGGAGGCGGTGCGCGCGCTCAAGGAGCGTGGCGTCCGGCTCGGGATCGTCTGCGACGTCGGGTTGTTGTCGTCGGGGTGGCTCCGGCACCACCTCGACGGTCACGGGCTCTTGGGTCTCTTCGACCACTGGTCGTTCTCCGACGAAGTGGGCGTCTACAAGCC
>DATLFW010000314.1:0-2347 GCA_035540775.1 Acidimicrobiia bacterium | reverse complement strand
GTGCAGCGACGAGGGCGACGGGGTCGTCGCGGTCGTCCAGGCGGGCGGCGACGGCGTCGGGGAGTTCGAAGCGGTCGGCAAGCGGGCGCACCGGAACCGGCGGGGGCGACTCGGGAACGGCGACGCCGGGCCGGCGCACCGAGGGTGCGTCGCGATCGGGCGTCGCCGTGGGCCCCGACCTCGTCGGGCGGTGGGGGTCGAAGAGGTCGTCGCGGATGTCGACGACCCGCGGCTCCCGACGCTCGAATCGGTCCAGGACGACGCCCGCGGACGAGTGGATCTCCACCTCGTCGACGTCGGGCCGAGCGGCGAACACGCGGGCGGCGGCGTCGGCGGCCAGTCTCCGAAGAGCCGCGGTCGGCGGCGGTTCGGCGTCGACATCGAGCACCACGACCGCCGTCCCCTCGACCACCTCGAACGGAACGGCCCGGCCGGCTTCACCCTCGGGGAGACGCGCTCGCATGGCGGCGTAGACCACCAAGGCGACGATGGCAACGGCGACGACGACGGCGATGACGACGTCCATGCCACACCTCCTGACTCGCTCTCCTCGTCATACCCGAGGGATCGAGCGAGGTGAAGGGCCGGACGGAGGAGGGTCAGATTCCGAGGAGGGTGTCGAGACCGACCGTGAGTCCTGGGCGCTCGGCGACCGCGCGGACGGCGAGGAGCACGCCGGGCATGAACGACGACCGGTCGTACGAATCGTGACGGATGGTGAGGCTCTGACCCGTCGTGCCGAGCACCACTTCCTGGTGGGCCACCATGCCTCGGATCCGCAGTGAGTGGATGTGGATCCCGCCTGGCCCTGCGCCGCCCCGGGCGCCTTCGGCGACCTCGTAGGTCGTCGGATCGTCGGCCCAGTCGTCGGACGCCGCCGCCATCCGCTCCGCCGTCAGCATGGCGGTCCCAGAAGGAGCGTCGGTCTTGGCGTCGTGGTGGAGCTCGACGATCTCGGCCGTCGGGAAGTAGGGAGCGGCCATCTCGGCGAAGCGCATCATGAGCACGGCCCCGATGGCGAAGTTGGGGGCGATGACCGCGTTGGCGTCGGAGCGAGAGAAGAGCCGCTCGAACTCGAGGAAGTCGTCGGGACCGAACCCCGTGGTGCCCACGACGGCGTGGACGCCGTGCTCGGCGCACCATCGCAGGTTCTCCCTGGCGGCCTCGATCTGGGTGAAGTCGACGGCCACTTCGGCCGCTTCCATGGCGTCGGAGCGCCCGCCGACTTGGATGTTCGGGCCCTGGATGCCGAGCTGGCGGATCTCGATGCCCGAGTGGTGCGGATCGACCGCCGCCACGAGATCCATGTCGGGTGCATCGACCACCGTCTGGCAGACGGTGAGCCCCATCCGACCGCCCGCTCCGAAGACCCCCACCTTGATCATCGCCTGCAACCTAGCGCCCGACCGCTCCCCCGGCCCGCGACTTGGGTACGTCGCCAATCGCAACTGCCGCTCACATGGAGGACGAAAGCGTCATGGCGACCGAGACCGACCACCGGACCGAGGAAACGACCGACGGCGACGACGGCGGCCACCAGGCGCTGCGTATGTATCTGCGCTTCGCAGCGATGATCGTCACCGGGATGTTTCTCATGTACTGGGTGATGTTCGTCGGCTCGTACGAATGGAGCCACATCCGGTTCAGCCAGAGCCGGGTCTACATGGCAATGGTGATGGGCGGAACGATGGGCGTCGTCATGTTGGGCTGGATGCTCAACATGTACAGGAACACGAAGGCGAACATCGCCGTCATCGCGGTCAGCCTGCTCCTGATCGGGCTGGGGACCTCCCTCGACCGGAGCCAGGCAATCGTCGGCGACGTCGGGTTCATGAAGGCGATGATCCCGCACCACTCACTCGCCATCACCAGAGCGGAACGGTTCGACGTCGACGACGTGCGCGTGTGCGAGCTGGCCGTCGAGATCAGCGAAGCGCAGCGCCGGGAGATCGACGAGATGGACTGGCTGATCGAGGACATCGAAGAGCACGGCGTCGCGTCCACGCGGGCGGAAGCCGACGCACGTCCGGTGCCCACCTTCGAGGCCGACGCGGCGAGAGCGTGCAACCCGGACTGACCGAACCTCGCGAACTTGGCCTCCCCACCCGCGCAGAGCCCTGCACAAAGGGCCAAGAACGGGAGGGGGCTAGGCGGCGGAGACGGGGGCGAAGGTGTCGGCGTCGAAGGGGCCGACCGCTGCCAGCGTTCGCGGGCCGCCGAAGACCTGCTCGATGACTCGGGTGGCGTCGTCGCGGGTGACAGCGTCGATCCGGCGGATCATCTCGTCGACCGTCGGCACTTCCCCGAGGGTGATCTCGTTGCGCCCAAGGCGGTTCATCAGGGCCCC
>DATLFW010000313.1:0-10809 GCA_035540775.1 Acidimicrobiia bacterium | reverse complement strand
CCCCTGGCGCCGCCTCCTCGCCGTCGCCTTCCTCGCCGCCGGTGTCTGGGCCGTCGCTGTGGCTTTCGTCGACGGATGGCACGGGGTGATGCGCTCGCAGCTGGAGTCGCCGAGCGAATACCTCCTCGACGTCCCGAAGGTGGAGAGCGCGGGCGCCTTCCTCGACTCGTTCGTCGACGACATCGACCAGTACGTCAACCACGTGCGTGGGCACCCACCCGGACTCCTCCTCGGCCTGTGGGGGTTGGACGCCGCCGGTCTCGGCGGTCCCCGTTGGACCACCGCGCTCTACGTCGCGGGTGGCGCTGCCGCCGTTCCCGCCGTCCTCGTCGCTGTGCGCAGCGTCGCGGGGGACCGGCGGGCGCGTGTCCTTGCCCCGTTCCTGGTCCTGGCGCCGGCCACCGTGTGGATGGCGACGAGTGCCGACGCCCTCTTCGCCGGCGTGGCGGCGTGGGCCGTCGCCCTCGTTGTGGTCGCGACGACGGCGAGCGAGTGGCGGGCGACGGCGGCTGCCGCCGCCGGAGGGCTCCTCTTCGGCGTGGCGCTCATGCTGTCGTACGGCCTCGTCCTCGTTGCTGCCGTGGCGGGTGCCGTGGCCGTGTGGAGACGGCGATGGCGGGAGCCGCTCGTGGCGCTCGTGGCGGCCGCCGCCGTCCTCGCCGCCTTCGCCGCTGTGGGTTTCTCGTGGTTCGACGGTCTCGACGCCACCCGTCGCGAATACGCCGAGAGCATCGCCTCGACCCGGCCCTACGCCTACTTCCTGGTCGCAAACCTCGCCGCCCTCGCCGTCGCAACCGGGCCCGCGACGGCGACGGCGCTGTCGCGCCTCCGCCCGTCAGGACTCGCGGTCCTCGTGGCAGGCGCCGGACTCGCCGTTTTGGCTGCCGACGTGAGCGGTCTCTCGAAGGGCGAGGTCGAACGGATCTGGCTGCCGTTCACGGTGTGGCTCCTCGCCGCGACGGCCGTCCTGGTCGGTCCCTTGGGCCGGTCGGCCCGCGGGTGGTTGGCCGCCCAGGCGGGCCTCGCGTTGCTCGTCGAGTCGGCGGTGCGGACGGCATGGTGACGCGCGTGCTCGTCGTCGAGGACGATCCGACGGTGGCGGAGGTGGTGGAGCGATACCTCGAGCGGGAAGGGTTCGAGGTGACGTCCGTGGGCGACGGAGCAGTTGCCCTCGAGCGGGCGCTGGCGGAGCCGCCCGACCTCGTGGTGCTCGACCTCATGCTCCCCGGCCTCGACGGTCTCGAGGTCTGCCGGCGCCTCCGCGACGTCGCACCCGTCCCCGTGATCATGCTGACGGCCAAGGGCGACGAGCAGGACCGAGTGGCCGGGCTCGACCTCGGCGCCGACGACTACGTCACCAAGCCGTTCTCTCCCCGGGAGCTGACGGCGCGGGTGAAGGCCGTGCTGCGGCGCGCGCAGGCGCCGGTGGAGGCGAGCGAACCGCCGGCCGAACTGGTGGCGGGCGACCTCCTGATCGACCTCGCCGCGCGAGAGGTTCGCCGCAACGGAGGACTCGTCACCCTGACCGCCAAGGAGTTCGACCTCCTGTCGTTCCTCGCCGCCCGCCCGCGGCAGGTGTTCGGTCGGGAGGAGTTGCTGGAGCAGGTGTGGGGATGGACGTACGGCGACGCTGCCACCGTCACCGTCCACATCCGCCGCCTGCGCGAGAAGGTGGAGGACGACCCCTCCAACCCGAGGAGGATCACGACGGTATGGGGAGTCGGATACCGGTTCGACCCGTGACCGCCCGGCGGGCTGCGGTGCCGCTGGCCGTTGCGGTGGCAGGGGCGATGGCGACCGCGTTCGTCGCCGACGTGCGCGCCATGCCGGGGAAGGACACGCTGCAACTGGCCGGGCTCGCGGTGGGCGGGGCGGCGGCCGCCGCTCTCCTCGGCTCGTTCGTCCTCTGGGCTTTCCGTCGCGCTGCCGTGCGGACCCAGCTGGTGGTCGTGGTGCTCACGGCGACGGCAGGGGTGGGCGCCGGTGCCTTCGCCGCCGCCGACGGAATGTTCATCTCGGCCCACGACCGCGCCGCCCTCGACGTCGTGCTCGTCGCCGCGGGGACGGCGGCCGTCGTCCTCGCGCTCGTGCTCGGGGGCCGTGTCGGCCGGGCGAGTGCAGCGCTTGCCGGTCAGGTGAGCGCCATCGGATCCGGGGGCGGTGTGCGAGTCGACGGGGCTCCCCGCGAGTTGGCACAGCTGTCAGCGGCGCTCGAGGAGACGACGCGACGGCTGGAGGAGTCGCGGGCTCGGGAACGGTCGCTCGACGAGTCGCGGCGCGAGCTGATCGCGTGGGTGTCGCACGATCTGCGGACGCCCCTGGCCGCCATCCGGGCCGTCGCCGAGGCCCTCGACGACCGCGTGGTGGAGGATCCCGAGACCGTCGCTCGCTACCACTCGACGCTCCGTGAAGAGTCGGAGCGGCTCGCCGGTCTCGTCGACGACCTGTTCGAACTGAGCCGCACGCAGGCGGGGGCGCTGCGGCTCGAGTTCGAGCAGGTGTCGCTCGGGGACCTCGTCTCGGACGTGCTTGCCGGCCTCGCCCCGGTCGCCCAGGCGAAGGGCGTGCGCCTCGAAGGACGTCTTGCCGGGCCGCCGCCCGAGATCCGGTGCTCGGCCCCCGAAGTGCTGCGAGCCCTTCGGAGCATCCTCGAGAACGCCATCCGCCACACGCCGTCCGACGGGACGGTGGTGGTGGAGGCGGGCAGCGACGACGAGGGCGCCTTCGTGTCGGTCGTCGACACCGGAGGCGGGATCCCCGAAGCCGACCTGGAGCGCGTCTTCGAGACGGCGTTCCGTGGCGACCGGGCCCGGACGCCGGGCGACGGGGGTGGCGGGCTCGGCCTCACCATCGCCCGGGGCCTCGTCGAGGCCCACGAAGGCGAGATCACGGTGCACAACGAGGGGGACGGCTGCCGGTTCACCGTGCGCCTGCCCGGGTCGACGGCGTCCGAGGGGGTGTGACGTGCGGGTGCTCGTCACCGGCGGGGCAGGGTTCGTCGGCTCGCACGTCGTCGACGCACTCGTTGCGGGCGGGCACGACGTCGTGGTCGTCGACCTCCTGCACCCGCTCGCGCACCACACGAAGCCCGACCACCTGAACGACGGCGCGGAGTACCGGTTCGGGGACCTCGCCGACCCGGAGGTCGCCGCCGATGCCGTGGCGGGCGTCGATGCCGTCTGCCACCAGGCCGCCATGGTCGGTCTCGGCGTCGACTTCGCCGACGCCCCGGACTACGTCTCGCACAACGACCTGGCGACCGCCCGCCTGCTCGCTGCTTTGCACGGCCGGCGTTTCACGGGACCGATCGTGCTCGCCAGCAGCATGGTCGTGTACGGCGAGGGCGGCTACCGGTGCGGGCTCCACGGGCCGGCGCGGCCGGGCGAGCGGCGAACCGACGACCTGTCGGAGGGACGGTTCGATCCGCCGTGTCCTGCGTGCGGTGGCCCGCTGGAGGCCGTCCCGGTCACGGAGTCGGCCCCGGTCGATCCTCGCAATGTCTACGCGGCGACCAAGCTGCACCAGGAACACCTGGTGGCGGCGTTCGGGCGTGAGCACGGGGCGGCGACCGTGGCGCTCCGGTACCACAACGTCTACGGACCGCGGATGCCGCGCGACACGCCCTACGCCGGGGTGGCGTCGATCTTCCGGTCGGCCCTCGAGGCTGGCCGGGCGCCGCAGGTGTTCGAAGACGGCGGCCAGCGCCGCGACTTCGTGCACGTCCGTGACGTCGCCGTCGCGAACGTGCTGGCGCTGACCGCCGACCTCGACGGGCACCACGCCCTCAATGTGGCGACGGGGAATCCGAAGAGTGTCCTCGACATGGCCCGGGCACTGGTGGCCGCGTTCGGACCCGATGCGCCGGCCCCCGAGGTGGTGGGCGGCTGGCGGCCGGGCGACGTTCGACACGTCTTCGCCTCGCCGGAACGGGCCCGTGCCGTGCTCGGCTTCGAGGCCACGGTGCCGTTCGACGTTGGCATGGGCGAGTTCGCCTCCGCCGCCCTGCGCTGACCCGTCCCCTCACCGGCCTCCTCGGAATCTGGAGCGAGAAATGGCGTCATGACGACCACTTCTTGCTCCAGATCCCCGGCTGGTTGCGGTGGTGAGCGGTAGCGTGGGTCGGTGGCGGCGGCGGGGGTGAGCGACACGGCATCGGCATCCGAGCCGAGCCTCCTTCCCGCTGCTCCGTCGACGGCCGGGCGCGACGACCTCGTCGATCTCCTTCGCTCGCTCGCCACCACGACGGTCGTCATCTGGCACTGGGTGTTCACGATCATCGTGTGGCGCTCCGACGGCCCCCATGCCGACAACCCGATCGGCTACGTCTCGGGCCTGTGGAGCCTGACGTGGGTCCTCCAGGTCATGCCGCTCTTCTTCGTCGCCGGCGGCTTCGTCCACGCGCAGGCCTGGGCGCGCGACCGGGGTCGGCCGGGTGCGTGGCGGCGGTTCGTCGTCCGCCGGGTCGTCCAACTCGGTGTGCCGGCCTTCGTCCTCGTCGGCGTGGTGGCCGGAGCGGCGACCGCCATTGCACTCCTCCACGCCGGTCCGGACCCCTGGGTGGCCCGGGGCGTGATGCTCGTGCTCTCGCCCCTGTGGTTCCTCGTCGTCTACCTCGTCCTCGTCGCCACCGTTCCGGCGTGGGACGCCCTCGACCGGCGGTGGGGCGAGCTGGTCCCGATCGCCCTCGTGGGCGCCGCCATGGCCGTCGACGTGGTCCGGTTCCGCTATGGACACCCGGAGGTGGCGTGGTTCAACATGGTCCTGGTGTGGGGGGCCGCGCACCAGGTGGGGTGGTCGTGGGAGCGACTCCGGCGGGCACCAGCCCGCTTCGGTCACGCCCTCATGCTCATCGGGTTCGCCGGTCTCGTCGGCCTGACCAACATGGGGCTCTATCCCCGTTCGATGGTCGGCACGACCTCGGCTGCCGACCGCTTCTCCAACATGGGGCCGCCCACGCTGCCGCTCCTCGCGCTGTGCTGTCTCCAGGTCGGGCTCGTCGTGGCGAACCGCGATCGCATCCTCGCCTGGGCAGAACGGCCGAAGGTGCAGCGCTTCGTGCGTTGGCTCTCGGCGAACGCCATGCCGCTGTTCCTGTGGCACACGGTCGGGTTCGCCGTGTTCTTCGCCCTGGTGCGCTTCGTCGGCGACGTCCCGAGTGAGGCGAACTGGGAGTGGTGGGTGACGAGACCGCTGTGGCTCGTGGGCCCGGCGCTCGCGACGGCCCCGCTGCTCGCCGTCACGAGCCGGATCCGCCCCCGCGCCTGACGCCGGGCGCCGACGTGTTCACGCGGTGGGCGACTCGGCCGCGGCCTTGAGATGGTCGAGCATCCCAGCGATGTTGGCCACGTGGTCGCGCTCGCTCTTCGCCCGGGCGCCCGGGAGGCGCCAGAGGATGCGCAACCACCGCGGGACCGACACCACCTCGTACGCCTCCGTCACGCGCGTGCCGTCGGCGGTCGGCTCGAACGTGTAGCGCCAGCGCGTCGACTCCGCGCCCTTGAACAGTGTGGAGAAGGCGAAGCGGCGGCCTGGCTCGGCCTCTGTCACGGTGCATTCGCGAGACCAACGGAAGACGCCGTTGCGGTTGTGCCCCCGGAACCGCGCGCCGACGACCGGTTTCGCCGGCTCGCCCAGCCATTCGTTGCGCCGGCACACGGGGCTGAGTTGTGCCATCCGGGTGACGTCGGCGACGAGGGGCCACACCTCCTCGGGTGGCGCAGCGATCTCGATGCTCGCCTCGTGCGTCGGGGCGGTCAGCGGTCCCGGGGTGACATCCATGAAGACCACTCTGTCGCTCTCGGCAACGCGCTCGCCAACGCCCTCCGACGCGCTTTCGGCCGCTTCTCGTCGTGCGGACGACGGAAAGCGGCCGAAAGCAGTTCGTTGCAGAGCGGGCGAAGGGAATCGAACCCTCGTTCTCAGCTTGGGAAGCTGATGTTCTGCCTCTGAACTACGCCCGCGTGAAGCCGTCAGGATAGCGAGGCCTGGGGGCGCCGACGAAGGCGGGGGCGGTCGGAAGGCCAGGCGGGGCTGCGTTAGGGTTCGCCCGTGGTTCTCTCCGACGCCTCCATCCGGAAGGCCATCGCTGATGGCCGCATCCTCATCGACCCCTTCGACGAGGCCGATCTCCAGCCGTCGTCGGTCGACCTCCACATCGACCGCTACTTCCGGGTCTTCCGCAACCACACGACCCCCTACATCGACCCCAAGGTCAACCAGGAAGACCTGACGGAGATGGTCGAGGTGGCGGAGGACGGCATGTTCATCCTGCATCCGGGCGAGTTCGTCCTCGGCTCGACCGCAGAACGGGTGGCGCTCGGCGACGACCTGGTCGCCCGGCTCGAGGGCAAGTCGTCGCTCGGGCGGCTGGGCCTGCTCATCCACAGCACCGCCGGCTTCGTCGACGCCGGATTCGACGGGCACCTCACGTTGGAGCTGTCGAACGTCGCCACCCTCCCGATCGCCCTCTACCCCGGCATGAAGATCGGCCAGATCAGCTTCTTCCAGATGACGACGGCGGCCGAGAAGCCGTACGGCTCCACCGAGCGGGGCTCGAAGTACCAGGGGCAGCGGGGCCCGACCCCCAGCCGCTACTACAAGAATTTCGAGTCCTGACGGCGCCGTTTGGGGCGACACTGGGGGCGTGAGCACGCTCCACTGGCCCCTCTTCGGTCTCGTCTTGCGGACGCCCCGGCTGGTCCTCACCCCGATCCAGGAGGCCGACGTTCCGGGCGTGATCGCCGCCACCAAGGCTGGCATCCACGACCCGGCCGTGATGCCCTTCGCCCAGCCATTCACCGACGCTCCGAGCCCCGAACTCGAGCGCAACACCTATCGGTGGTACTGGCGGACGTGGGCGGAGTGGGAGCCGGTGAAGTGGGCGCTGCCCTTCACCGTGCGGCGGGACGAAGCCCTCCTCGGCATCCAGTCGCTCCACTGCGACGACGCCCGCACCCGCTGCTTCTGGTCGGGATCCTGGCTCCGACAGGACGCCCAAGGTGAAGGACTGGGCAAGGAGATGCGGGCCGCCATTCTCCATCTGGCCTTCGCCGGGCTCGACGCCATCGAGGCGACCTCGGAGTCGTTCCTCGACAACGAGGCGTCGCACGGCGTGTCCCGGGCGATGGGCTATGAGGAGAACGGGCGCGGATTCCACGCGCCCCGCGGGGAACCGCGCGAGGTGGTGCGCTGGCGGCTCACGCGCCAGCGGTGGGACGAACTGCGGGCCGAAGGGCGTTACCCCGATGTCGGGATCGAGGGGCTCGAACCCTGCCGCCCGCTTCTGGGTTCAGTTCGCGCCGGATAGCCGTGTGAAATGAACCCAGAAGCCCGGGCGGGGGGCCGTTAGCGGTCTTGCTCGGCGCGGCGGGCGGCCAGGCGGGCGTTGAGTTCCTCGGTCGCCTTCCGCCGGGCTTCCAGTTCGGCCTCGATCACCCGCCGGGCGTCGGCCATCCGCTCTTCCGGCGTCCGGGCTCCCGCCCGCTGCTGCACGCGGGCAATCGCACGGTCGAGCGCTGCCCGGCGCTCCTCAGGGGTCCGAACGACTCGGGTGGGAGTGCGGGCCTGGATCGAACGCGCCAGCATCGCCCGATCGTCCTGCTCCTTCCGCAGCCTTGCCCTCCGGCGCCGCTCCTGTTCCTCGAGGACGGCCAGCAGGGCGGCGCGGCGCTCCTCTGGCGTGCGCACCCGACGGGGCGGGGTGGCGGCGTCGACGACCTCGCGCACGGCGCGCATCCGCTCGTCGTGCGATCGGGGGCCCTCCGTCGATTCGGCGCCGCCCTGGCGGGTCTCGCGCGCTTCGGTCAGGTCGTCGATGCCGTCGAGGTCGACGGCATCGACGTCACCCAGCTCGTCGCCGGCTTCGACGCCCACGTCTTCGAACGGCAGGGCGACGTCGTTCCAGTCACGCGTCGGGTCAGCCATGGCTCACCCAGCGTAGGGAGGCCGCCCGTCACAGCGGTGGATTGCGCGACCTCGCCGGTCAGTCGGTCGTCGTGACGGGAGTGGAGGGGCGCACCATCTCCGCCGTGCGGGCGGCCGTCTCCCTCGCTGCCCGGTCGCGCCGCTCGAGCGCCTCCACGAGGACCTCCGAGATGTCGGAGACGCGGACGTCCTCGTCCTTCTGCCGCTCCTTCACGCCGTCGTCGAGCATGATGTAACAGAACGGGCACGCGACGGCGATGCGGTCGGCGCCCGTGGCGAGAGCCTCGTCGGTCCGCTCGACGTTGACCTTCTTGCCGACGTGCTCCTCCATGAACATCCGAGCACCGCCGGCGCCGCAGCAGAACCCGCGGGTGCCGTTGCGCGGCATCTCCACCACTTCGACGCCGCCCAGCGACCCGATCACACGGCGCGGCGCCAGGTAGACGTCGTTGTGCCGCCCCAGGTAGCAGGAGTCGTGGTACGTGACGCGCTCGTCCAACGAGGCACCGTCGACGTTGAGCCGGCCCTCCTCCACCAACTGCGTGAGGAACTGGCTGTGGTGGACGACCTCGTAGTCGCCCCCCAGCTGCGGGTACTCGTTCTTCAGCGTGTTGAAGCAGTGGGGGCAGTGGGCGATGATCTTCTGCACGCCGAGGCCGTTCAGCGTTTCGACGTTCTGCATCGCCAACATCTGGAAGATGTACTCGTTGCCGGAGCGGCGGGCGGGGTCGCCGTTGCACAGCTCCGAGGGGCCGAGGATGGCGAAGTCGACGCCGGCCCGCTGCAACAGCTTGGCCACCGACACGCTCACCTTCTTGCCCCGGTCGTCGAAGCTTCCGGCGCAGCCCACCCAGTAGAGGTACTCGTGGTCGAACGACGACGCCGACATGGCATCGATCACCTCGACCTCCTCCGGCAGCCCCTTCGCCCAGTCGGCTCGCTCGGCCTGGTTCATGCCCCACGGGTTCTGGGAGTTCTCCATCGAGCGGTACGCGTTGCCGAGTTCGGCCGGGAAGTTCGACTCCATGAGGCTGAGGTAGCGGCGCATGTCGAGGATCTTGTCGAGGATCTCGATGTTGACCGGGCAGATCTCGTCGCACGCCTTGCAGGACGTGCACGCCCAGATCTCCTCAGGGGTGATCCGCTCGAAGACGGAGTCGGCGCCCACCGTGATCTCGTCGATGACGCCGACGGGCGGGGAGACCTTCTGGTCGCCCGTCGCTGCCATCACCTCGCCGACCTTCAGCACGATCTCGCGGGGGTCGAGCGGCTTGCCGGTGTTCTGCGCCGGGCAGACCGACGTGCACCGCCCGCAGATCGTGCAGGCGTCGGTGTCGAAGAGCTGCTTCCAGGTGAAGTCCTCGATGGTCGACGCGCCGAACGACTCGATCTCGGTCTCCATCAGGTTGGGCAGCGGCTTCATGGCGCCCTTCGGCCGCTCCCGGTCGCGCATGTACATGTTCATGGGCGACGTGATCATGTGGCGCAGCTTGGTCGTCGGGAGCAGCACGAGGAAGGCCACGAAGCCGACGAAGTGCAACACCCACAGCCAGCGGTGGGCGTCCTGGATGGCGGAGGCGGATGCCCCCTCGAACCACTGGGCGATGGGCCAGCCGACGAACGACCACCGTTCGAACTCGGGCATCCCGTCGAGCGCGATGCGCAAGCCCTCGATGACGAAACCGCTGACGCCCAGGAAGAGGAAGGTCCCGAGGATGACGGCGTCTTCGGGCTTGGTTTTGATGGCGATGCGGTACGGCCGCTGGATGTAGCGGCGGACGATCGCCCAGACGATGCCGCCGACGAAGATCACGCCGAAGAGGTCGGCCGTGAACGAGTAGCCCTTGTACACGTCGCCGTGGAGGAACTTCAGGCTCTCGGGTACCTGGTGGTTCGTCTCGAGGACCACGGTGGCGAGGAACAGCACGATGAACCCGAAGTAGATCATCGAGTGCATGACCCCGGCGGCGGGGTCGCGCAGCAGCGTCTGCATCCAGACGCCGCGGCGGTAGTCGCGGACGCGCCGCTCGGCGTTGCGCTTCGTCGTGCGGCGCTCGTCGGGACGGCCGCGCTCGTAGTTCTTGACGCGCTGCGAGACCAGCCACCCGACGAGGACGAACGTCACCCCGAGGACGACGTAGAACGCCCCCTTGACGGCGCTCGGAACGTTGCCGAACACCTCGCGCGTGACCTCGGAGTCGTCGTGCCAGTGCAGCAGGGCGGGCGCCACGCCCGAATAGGCCGTGAACAACCCGAAGCCGATGCCGGCGGCGAGTACGACGTGATGCGGCTTGACCGAGCGCAGCATGCGCACGTGCTGACCTCCTCGAGATGGCTGGCAGCCTGCGGAATCTAACCCAGCGTGGGAGGTGGCATGGACCCGGGCTCCGAGACGACGTCGATCAGGTCGGCGTGGCGCCGGGGGCGGGAGGAGGTCCCTCCACCCCGATGCGCACGTCGACCCTGGTGATCTCGAGCAGCCGCACGACGAACGGCGACGGGGAGCGCAGGACGAGCTCGCCCGCGTCGTCGAGCGCATTGGCCGCCTCGACCAGCACCGAGATGCCGGCTGCGCCGATGAACTCCAGGCTGGAGCAGTCGACGACGATGCGGCGGGCACCGGCGTCGACGCACTGGCTCAGGGCGTCGCGCACGAGGGGGGTGGTGGCGACGTCGACCTCGCCGGCGATCCTGACGACCGGCTCCTCGTGCGACCCACGCACGGTCACGTCGCACGAGGTGTAGTGCAGGTCGTCACGCAACAAAGCCGTCCAGGGATCGGTCGAGATGTCGACCGGCCCCGGAGCCGATGGTCGTCGAGCACCAGCCCCGTGACCGGGTCGCTTCCGGCGGCTGGCTGCTGAACCTCTTGCGAAGGTATCGGGA
>DATLFW010000312.1:0-4403 GCA_035540775.1 Acidimicrobiia bacterium | reverse complement strand
TGCGGCGCGATCACCGTGGCCAAACGACTCCCTGATCCGCTTCTATGACGAATCCGTCGCACACTCCGACGGACCACAGACGGACCAGGCCAGCAGCTGACCCACATCACCGCAGGTCAGCGACCATCGGCTCTAGATGTCGTAGTAGAGGTGGAACTCCCACGGGTGCGGGCGCAGGGCGACGGCGTCGAGTTCGTGCTCCTTCTTGTAGGCGACCCACGTGTCGATGACGTCCTGGGTGAACACGCCGCCGGTGAGGAGGAAGTCGTGGTCGGCTTCGAGGGCGGCCAGCGACTCGTTGAGCGACCCCGGCACCTGCGGGACCTGGGCGAGCTGCTCGGGCGGCAGGTCGTAGAGGTCCTTGTCGAGCGGGTCGGGCGGCTCGATCCGGTTCTGCACCCCGTCGAGGCCGGCCATCAGCATCGCCGCGAAGGCGAGGTACGGGTTGGCCGAGGGGTCGGGGCAGCGGAATTCCAACCGCTTCGCCTTGGGGCTCTTCGAATACAGCGGGATCCGCACGGCCGCCGAGCGGTTGCGCTGCGAGTAGACGAGGTTGACGGGCGCCTCGTAGCCCGGCACCAACCGCTTGTACGAGTTGGTCGTGGGGGCGGCGAAGGCCAGGACGGCGGGGGCGTGCTTCAACAGGCCGCCGATGTACCAGCGGGCCATGTCGGAGAGGCCGGCGTACCCCTTCTCGTCGAAGAACAGCGGCTCGCCGCCCTTCCAGAGCGACTGGTGCGTGTGCATCCCGGAGCCGTTGTCCTGGAAGATCGGCTTCGGCATGAAGGTGGCGCTGAAGCCGTGCATCCGGGCGACGTTCTTCACCACGTACTTGTAGAGCATCACCTTGTCGGCCACCGACAACAGCGTGTCGAAACGCATGTCGATCTCGGCCTGGCCGGCCGTGCCCACCTCGTGGTGCTGCACCTCGATGTGGATGCCGACCTGCTCCATGATCCGGACCATCTCGGACCGCAGGTCCTGGAAGTGGTCCATCGGCGGGACGGGGAAGTAGCCCTCCTTGTAACGGGGCTTGTACCCGAGGTTCGGCGACCCGTCGAGCTCCCGCTCCCGCCCGGAGTTCCACACGCCCTCGACGGAGTCGACCTCGTAGAAGCCGGAGTACTGGTTCTGCCCGAAGCGCACCGAGTCGAAGATGTAGAACTCGGCCTCGGGGCCGAAGTAGGCGGTGTCGGCGATGCCCGTGCTCGTCAGGTAGTCCTCCGCCTTCTTGGCGATGTAGCGCGGGTCGCGGCTGTACGACTCGCCGGTCAGCGGGTCGTGCACGTAGCAGATCAGGTTCAGCGTCTTGTGCTGCGTGAAGGGATCGATCACCGCGGTCGAGGGGTCGGGGATCAGGAGCATGTCGGACTCCTGGATCTCCTGGAAGCCTCGGATCGACGACCCGTCGAAGCCGTAGCCCTCCTCGAACGACTCCTCGGTGAGTTCGTGGGCGGGAACCGAGAAGTGCTGTTGCAGACCCGGCAGGTCGATGAACCGGAGGTCGACGACCTCCACGCCCTCGTCCTGCACCATGCCGAGCACGTCCCCCGGAGTGCGCTGATCCACGGGTACCTCCCTGTCGTCGCTGACGGCGCAGTCTCCCTCTCGCGGCCGGTGCGATCCACCGCGCCGGCGCCGCGATCGTCCCGGTGGGGCGTTCCGACGCCGTTCCGGCACCGTGAACGCTGTGTGAACCGGGGGGCGAAAGCCATCAAATGGGACACCCCGGGTGGTGACGGCGGGGAAGACTTCTGCGACACTCGCCGCGACGACGCAATTGCTGGGAGGGACATGGAACGCCAGCAGGACTACGTCCTCCGCACGGTCGAGGAACGCGGCGTCCGCTTCATCCGCCTCTGGTTCACGGACGTCCAGGGTTTCCTGAAGAGCTTCGCCATCACCCCGGCCGAGCTCGAAAACGCCCTCGAAGAGGGCATGACCTTCGACGGGTCGGCCATCGAGGGCTACAGCCGGGTGCAGGAGAGCGACATGCTCGCCCTGCCCGACGCCAACACCTTCGAGCTGCTCCCGTGGCGGGGCGACGACGCCCCGGTCGCCCGCATGTTCTGCGACATCCGCACGCCGACCGGCGAGCCGTTCGACGGCGACCCCCGCCACGTGCTGAAGCGCAACCTGGAGCGGGCCCGGGAGAAGGGGTTCACGTTCTTCGCCGGCCCGGAGATGGAGTTCTTCTACCTCCGGTCGCCGCAGGAGCCCGAGCCCCTCGACAAGTCGACCTACTTCGACCTCACCCCGTCCGACATGGCGTCGGAGCTGCGGCGGCGCACGATCCTCACGCTCGAGCAGATGGGGATCCCCGTCGAGTACAGCCACCACGAGCTGGGGCCGAGCCAGCAGGAGATCGACCTGCGCTACACCGACGCCTTGACAATGGCCGACAACGTCATGACGTTCCGGCTGGTCGTGCGGGAGGTGGCCCAGGAGTTCGGCGTGCACGCCACGTTCATGCCGAAGCCGCTCAACGGCACCTTCGCCTCCGGCATGCACACCCACTTCTCGCTCTTCGAGGGCGACGTCAATGCCTTCCACGACCCCGGCGACCCGCACGGCCTGTCCAAGGTCGGCAAGGGGTTCATCGCCGGCCTCCTCCACCACGCCCGGGAGATCACCGCCGTCACGAACCAGTGGATCAACTCCTACAAGCGGCTGGTGGTGGGATACGAGGCGCCCGTCTACGTGTGCTGGGCCCGCAACAACCGCTCGGCCCTCGTCCGGGTGCCGGTCCCGAAGAAGGGCAAGGAGTCCTCGACCCGCATCGAGTACCGGTCGCCCGACCCGGCGGTGAACCCGTACCTCGGCTTCTCCGTCATCCTCGCCGCCGGCCTGAAGGGCGTCGAGGAGGGCTACGAGCTGCCGCCCGAGGCGACCAACAACATCTACGAAATGACGGCCGAAGAGCGCCTGGCGGAGGGCATCGAGCCGCTCCCCCAGAGCCTGTCGGAGGCCGTCGCCGTCATGGAGGGGTCGGAGCTGGTGGCCGACGCCCTCGGTGAGCATCTCTTCGAGTACTTCATCCGCAACAAGCGCAACGAGTGGGACGAGTACAAGGCGTACGTCACGCCGTTCGAGCTCGAGCGGTACCTCGAGGTCATGTGAGCCGGGAGCCCTTCATGGAACCGCTCGCCGTCTGGCCCGACCCGCCCGCGCCGCTCCTGGCGCAGACCCTCGACCTGGCGAACTACCCGTGGAAGTCGGTCGCCAATGCCGCTGTGGCCGTCCAGCAGGAGCCGCCCGACGGCTGGGGCGGCGCCGTGGTCGCCGCCGACGAGGACCCAGAGAGCGCCTTCGCCTTCTGCCGGGCGCTGCGCCGGCGCGACAACCCGGTCGAGCCCATCCTCGTCCTGCTCACCGGCGCGCAGCTGCCGGAATTGGAGCTGCGGGAAGACCTCTTCGACGACTTCGCCCTCACCCCGTTCCACCCCACCGAGATCGAGGCCCGGCTCCGCCACCTGTTCTTCCGCTCGGGGCGAGGGGTGGGGCCCGAAATCGTGCAGTACGGCGACCTGGTGCTGAACCTGGAGACCTACCAGGCGGCGCTCGACGGCCGCCCGCTCGACCTGACCTACATGGAGTACGAGCTGCTGAAGTTCTTCTCGACCCATCCCGGGAAGGTGTTCTCGCGGGAGCAGCTCCTCAACCGGGTGTGGGGCTACGAGTACTACGGCGGAGCCCGAACCGTCGACGTGCACGTACGCCGGTTACGGGCGAAGCTCGGCGAGGAGCACGCCGGGCTGATCCAGACGGTTCGCTCTGTCGGCTACCGGTTCGGGCAGAGCCGGTGGCAGCCCAGCGGTGGAGGCTGAGCCGGAGGTCGGGGATCCGGGCGAGCGGCTCGCCGCTCGTCTCGACGATCCCCGCCGCCTCTACCTCGAACTCCTGAAGCAGACCCTCACGCGAGTCGTCGCACCCGACGAGACCATTCGGGCGCGCATGCCCGACGGGGTGGAGCCGGGTGAGGCAGGGGTGGTGGAGAAGTTCCTCGCCCGTCACGACCTCGTGCTGGCCCGGCACCGGCCCTTCGACCTCGATGTCCGTTCGGTCGGGCGCGACTGGCCGTTCCGGGGCGAGACGATGGTCGGCCTCGCCCGCCTCGACAACCTCGAACAGTGCCTCGTCTCCGTGTTGGACGACGGCGTTCCGGGCGACGTCGTCGAGACGGGCGTGTGGCGGGGCGGCGCCACCATCTTCATGCGCGCCGTGCTCGCCGCATGGGGCGACGAGGAACGTTGCGTCTGGGTGGCCGACTCCTTCGAGGGCCTCCCGCCGCCCCGACCCGACCTCTACCCGGCCGACGAGGGCGACCAGTTCCACACGTACACGCCGCTCGCCGTGTCGAGGGAGAAGGTGGAGGCGAACTTCGCCAAGTACGGCCTCCTCGA
>DATLFW010000311.1:0-3356 GCA_035540775.1 Acidimicrobiia bacterium | reverse complement strand
GAATCTGGAGCAAGAAGTGGTCGCCATGACACCATTTCTTGCTCCAGATTCCGATCGATTCCGACCGTGGACCGCACGGCCGAACGCCGCCGCCTACGTCACCTGTCGGGCCACCGAGCCGTCGTGGTAGGAGGGACGACGCTGCACCGTCCATCCAGGGCTTCCGGGACACATCGTCTCGCGAGCGTTGTACCGATCCGTATAAAGGTCGGGACAGGCAGATTCGTCGAGTTCGTGGAAGTGGCTCCCGCCGTCGTCTCCGGGCCCGTCGAGGAACGCGAGGAAGTGTCCGAACTCGTGGGCGGCAACGGACCACATGTCCCATTGGTTCGGGCCAGGACAGCACCCGGTTCCGCTGTACCAACCGTACGGGGACGGGTTCGAGTCAAGCCGGAGACGGACGGCTTGCTTCGTCGTGCCGCGACTGCACAGGGTCGCCGTTCCGGCCTTTTGAATGTCGATCCACTGAACGACGCTCTTCCATGCATTGGCGTCCGTCACGCAGTGATCGAGCCAATTCAGGTTTTCGAAGTCGGGCCCTACCCGGTCGAACACGTATCCCGCGTTGGTGTCAGCCCATGCATTGGCCGCCGCCACCACCGCGTCGCGCTTGATCGTGTTGGGGAAATCGGATTCGAAGCGCCACGGCAACCGACCGTCGGTCCGGGCCCAACGCTTTCCGTTGGCATACAGGTCCCCGTAGACCGTGTGGGCTTGTGTGACCGTGCTGTCGACCGCAGGGACCGCACCGATCAACAGCGCTGCAACGAAGAGTCGCGTGAGTCTCACTGGCCCCCGCCCACCCTTTCCTGCTCCTCGAGCCACAGGTCGTAGGCGCAGCCGGCGGTGTTTCCCGCGACCCACAACCCAACGGAGTTCTTGACGACGCGGGCGATCCGTTTGGGTCTCCCGTCCTCGTTCAGCTCGGCGTAATCGATCCACCCGAGCTCTTCAGCACCTGCGCTGGTCTCGAAATCCTCGAGCCGAAGGTCGAGATCACCGCGGGATGCCTGCACGAGCACGTCCAGCGCTTCTCTCGGGCTCGGACGCCCTCCGATCGCCGGTTGCCCAGCCGGTGCTTCGTGAAGGTCGTAATGCGTCGTCATAATCGGGGCTTCGGCGTGATCGGCGTCCGGGTGCGCTTCGCAGTCGAGCGCGGCGTCGATCGGCGGAGGAACCGGATCTGCCTCGCTCACCCCTTCCCGCAGCGCGACCACCGCCGTAGCACCGGCCAGCCCGACCACTCCCGTGACGAGTGCCGCCGTGAACCGACCGCGGCCGTTCCCCCTTGCCAGCCTCGGTCGTCGAATCGGGGCCTTCACAGGTCTCGCATCGTCGGCGTCGTCCTCGTGAAGCGAGGTTCGCCCCTTCAATGACATCGCACTTCTCCTCTCGCCATCCGCGGGACTCGACCAAGGATCCGGCCGTCGCCGCTGCGTGGACAGACGATAAGTATTGCGTCGGGCATTGTCAACAATCGGCACAAAGGTTTCGACGAACCGGTCGAAAAGAAGATTCCCGGCCGCTAGCGCTTTTCGATGGAAGCGGCTTCGAAGCGCCCCAGGAGGCCGGGGACGACGTCGAACGAGACGGACGCCCCGATCTCGATCGAGCGGGTGCCGTCGGCGATGACGGTGCAGTGGAACGGGTAGCGCCGGCCGTCGGCCGCCTCGATCTCGCCGAGGCCCCGGCGCTCGTCGAAGGCCACGACCGTCCCGTCCACGACGCCGCTTCCCTCCCGCCTCAGTGGACGATCTTGGAGATCGGCAGCTCGACGATGTCGGTGGCGCCGTGGTCCTTCAGGGCCGGAATGAGCACGTTGATCTCGTCCTTCGGCACCACCGTCTCGACGGCGTACGCCCCCTCGCCGAACAGCTTCGACACGGTGGGTGCCTTCAGTGACGGAAGGATGGCGATCACGTCGTCGAGCTTCGCCTCGTCGACGTTCAGCTTCACCAGCACCCGCCCCCGAGCCTCCAGGGTGCCGGTGAGCAGCGTGCAGATCTGCTCCATGGCCTTTCGCTTCTCGAGGTCTTCGTAGGCCTTCGGGTTCGCGAACAGCTCGGTATACGAGCTCATGATCTCCCCGACGATCTTGAGCCCGGCGGCCCGAAGCGACGACCCCGTCTCGGTCAGCTCGACGATGGCGTCGACGATGTCGGGCACCTTCGCCTCGGTGGCGCCGTAGGAGAGACGGATGTCGGCCTCGATCCCGTGCTCACGGAAGAAGCGCTCCGTGATGTTGGGGAGTTCGGTCGACACCTTCACGCCCGACGGCAGGTCGGCGACGGATTCGACGGGCGACTCGCGGGGCACCGCCAACACCACCCGGATCGGCCGCTGCGTCGCCTTGGAGTACCGGAGTTCGGTCAGCGTGACGACCTCGGCGCCCGTCTCCGAGATCCAGTCACGCCCGGCGATCCCGAGGTCGAACATCCCCTCGGCGACGTAGTGCGGAATCTCCTGGGGGCGCAGGATCCGAACCTCCGAGATGCGTGGGTCGCGGATCGAGGGCCGGTAGTCGCGGTCGGACGCCCGGTCGACGGGGAGGTCGGCCTCCTCGAACAGCCGCAGGGTCGCCGCCTCAAGCGACCCCTTCGGAAGCGCCAGGCTCAGCACGTCACTCCACCTCTTCGTCGTCGTCGGACCCGGCGCCGTGTTGATCGGCACCGACGCGGATGTCGACTTCGGTGCCGTCACCGGGCGAGCCGCCCGGTAGGCCCCGAAGGAGCAGCGCCATGTGGATAGCGCCCTGGGCGGCCTCGTAGCCCTTGTTGTCGCGGTCGAGGGCCGCTCGCTGCACAGCCTGCTCCACCGTGTCGGTCGTCAGCACACCGAATATCACCGGGACGCCGGTGTCGAGCGCCACCCGCCCGATGCCGCTGGCGGCGTGCGCGGCCACGAAGTCGAAATGGGGCGTGTCGCCCCGGATGACCGCTCCCAGGCAGATGACGGCGTCGAACTCGCCCGAGTCGGCCATCCACTGCGCGGCGAGGGGCAGTTCGAAGGCGCCCGGCACCCAGGCAATCTCGATGTCGTCGTCGTCGACGCCGTGGTCGGTCAGGCCGTCGTGGACGCCCTCGAGGAGCTGACCGGTGATCGGCTCGTTGAAGCGGGCGGCCACGACCCCGATGCGCAGCCCCGAGCCGTCGAGGTCGTCGTCGTAGGTTGGCGCCGACTTGTCGATGCCGTCGCTGCTCACGCTCCCCCGCCCAGTTCCTGGTCCTCCAGTTCGAGCAGGTGGCCAAGCTTCGACTGCTTCGCCCGCAGGTAGGCGATGTTCTCCTCGTTCGGCTTCGAGACGAGCGGGACGCGCTCGACGATCTCGAGGCCGTACCCGGCGAGACCGCCGTACT
>DATLFW010000310.1:0-2363 GCA_035540775.1 Acidimicrobiia bacterium | reverse complement strand
CTCCCATCCCTGCCTCCTCGATTCGCGTCGCGTGGACGTTACCCCCGGCCCCTCGCCGGTCACGGTGCTCTTGGGGGTGGGCGGCCGCCGGGTACCCCCGCCCTCGCTCCTGTCACGTCCCTCGGGCGGGCGTCCCGGCGCCCGCCCTCCACAGGTCTGGCCGTCACGGTGCTCTCGCCCCGCCCCGCCTTCCACCGATCTGGCGTGCCGCGGAGAAGCCCCGCTGCGTATTGCTCTGCGGTTTCTTTGGCGTGGCAGGGCGGGCAGAGGCGGCCGAGGTTCGTGTAGGAGGTCTCGCCGCCCGCTGCGTAGGGGTTGATGTGGTTGAGCTGGAGGCGGTAGCGGCTCCCGCATTCGACGCACACCGACTCCAAGAAGTCCGGCGGCTTCCCGATTTCCAAGAGGAGCCGCAGTGCGGGGGTGACGGAGCGGCTGGCGCGCGAGAGGCTCTCGATCTTCACCCCGTCGTGCAGCACGGTCGTGATGAGGGCGTCGCGTGCGAGCTGTTTCACGACGTCGACGCCGACTCTCGGCCCGCCCACGATGTGGCAGGGCTCGTCGGGGAGGGCGTAACCGCGGGCGACGGCGTCGACGTGCGACACCAGCACCAGTTCGGTCTTGCCGCGCCTGGCTGTGCCGGTGCCGTCGACGAGCCGCACCAACCCGTCGGCGAGGCGTTGCGACACGGTCGATTTCCGGTCGCCGTCGAGCCACGCCCGCTGCGCCTCTGCTTCGAGGCGGGCGAGGATCCGCATGCCGTCTTCGGGCAGCAGGCGGGCGTGGATGTTGACCATCCCGAGATCGTCGGTGAACGAGCGCAGCGCCCTCGCTGCCACCCGCTTGGCCTGCAGTTCCTTCTCGTCCATGGCGGAGTGGCGGATCCGCCGCCCTCATCCTTGACCTTGCCCAAGCCCTCGCGGCGGGCCTTCTCCAACAGGCGCTCCGCCGAACCGGGCACTTCGGCCTCGGTCTTGGCGATCTCCGCTCCCTGCGCCAGCGACACCTCACCGGCGCTCAGCGCTTCGGCGAGCGCCGGGATCTCGGCCGCTGCCGTCATCGTGTCGATCTCGGCGCGGACCTGCCCCGGGGTCTTCCCCATGTCTCTCGCCACCCGGGCGATCCCACGGATCCCGTCGCACTCCGCCAACCGCGACGCCACCGACGCCTGCACCGCCTGACAACGCTTCACATGCGCCGCCAACAACCCGGACAGACGCGTGGCGTCCTCGAACGACAGACAACGCGGATCGAGCCTCGACACCTCGGCCTCGACCGCCGCCAGGGCCTCCGACAACGTCACCGCACCTCACCCCCTTCGAACGCACGCGGACAACACACACGGCTGGGAAGCGAGGGCCCACGACGCCGGCCCCGAAGCGATACAGCCACACTAGCGAACGTACGTTCGTAACGTCAAGCATTTCGAACGGGAATTTCGCCGGCGGGGCTCACCGATAGGCTGGCCGATATGGACCTTCTCGGAGCCGCCGTTCTCGAAGGCCTGCGCTGGGGCGCCGTCTGGGGCGCCTTCGGGCTCGGGCTGCGGCACGGCTTCGACTGGGACCACGTGGCCGCCATCACCGACATCACGAGCTCGCAGGACGACACCCGTCGCTCGCTGCTCTTCTCGACGCTCTACATCCTCGGTCACGGCCTGATTCTCACGGTGCTGGGCATGGCGGCCGTGCTCGCCGGCTCACGAATCCCCGCCGGCCTCGACGAGGCCATGGGGCGAGTGATCGGCGCCACGCTCGTCGTCCTCGGCGTCTACGTCCTCGTCTCGCTCGCCCGGCACGGCCGCCAGGCCCGCCTCCGGAGCCGGTGGATGCTGGCGGCGGCCGGCGTCCGTCGCCTCGTCCAGTGGGTGCGCGCCCGCCGCGACCGCGGCGATGACGGAGGTGACGACGGCGTCATCGAGATCGACCATGACCACGAACACCCCGTCGACGACCCGCACCACGACCACGGCGATGTCGTCGCGGCGATCGACGGGGGAGACGCTCCCGTCGCCGTCGCCACCATGCACCGCCACCGCCACGTGCATCGGGGTGCGCTGCCGGACGACCCGTTCGTCACCTACGGCAAAGGCACTTCGTTCGCCGTCGGCATGCTGCACGGCATCGGCGCCGAGACCCCGACCCAGATGCTCCTCTTCGTCACGGCCGCTGGAGCGGGGGGTGCCATGGCCGGGGCGACGATTCTGATGGCGTTCGTGGTCGGCCTCATGCTCGCCAACACGTGCATTGCCGTGCTCTTCCGCGGCGGTGTGGTGGGCGCCAACCGCAGCTCCTGGTTCTTCGCGGCCGTGAGCATCGTGGTCGCCGCCCTCAGCCTCTATCTCGGGACGGTCTACCTCTTCGACC
>DATLFW010000309.1:0-10585 GCA_035540775.1 Acidimicrobiia bacterium | reverse complement strand
CCGATCCGCAAGGCGGCCGCCATGGCGAAGCTCTACGCCACCGAGATCGCCGTCACTGCCACCCGGGAGGCGGTGCAGATCCACGGCGGGTACGGCTTCATGGAGGAGTCGCCGGTCGCCCGCTTCTACCGCGACTCGAAGATCCTCGAGATCGGGGAGGGGACGAGCGAGATCCAGCGTCTCGTCATCGCTCGCGAACTCGGGCTCCCGGTGGATTCGTAGCAGACCGCGATGACGAGCGGATGGCGGGGTGCGGCGCTCCTCTTCGTCGCGGCAACGTCGGTGTTCGCCGCGAGCCCGGTCGTCACGAACGGCGACTCCTTCCTCGTCGGCCCGACCGCGCACAGCCTCCTCCACGAGCGCGACCTCGACATCGACGAGCATCTCGGACCGGCGACCGACGGCGGCATCGCGTACGTCGCCGACCCCGACGGCCCAGATCCGGGCACCCTCCTCGGAGCGGAGTTGCCTCGCAATCTCCCCTCCGCCCTCGACGCCTACGACTACTTCCCCTGGGTGACGGCCGTGCTCGTGACGCCCCTCACCGCCACCTTCGACGTCGCAGGGGCCGTCGGAATCGACGCCCTCGATCCTGATCGAATGCTGGCCAGAGGCGAGACAGGGGCTCTCAACCTCGCTGGCGCCTCACTGCTGACCGCCGGCGCCGTCGTCGCGATGGCGGTCCTCGCATGGCAGGCGCTCGGCGCGCTCGAGGACCGTCGCCGCCGCCTGGCCACCCTCGCCGTGGCCGTGGTGACCGCCCTCGGCACGCCCGCGTGGTCCACGCTCAGCCGCGCGCTCTGGAACCAGACCGTCGCCGTCCTGTTCCTCAGCCTCGCCGTCCTGGTCGCCTTCCGGGTGAGCCGAGGCGCGGCGTCACCGCGACGCCTCGGCCTCCTCCTCGGTGCCACCGTCGCCGCCGCCTACACCGCCCGCCCGACGAGCGCGGTCGCCGTCGTGGCCTTCGGCGTCTGGCTCCTCGCCCGGCACCGCCGAGCGCTCGTCGGCTACCTCGCTGGCGGCGTCGCCGTGGCCGTTCCGTGGACGGCCGTCAACCTCGCCACCTTCGGCAGCGTCTTTCCCCCGTACCACAGTGCGGAGCGCGCCGGGCTGCGTGACGACACGTTCGAGGCGCTGGCAGCGAACCTCGTCTCGCCCAACCGGGGGCTCCTCGTGTTCACCCCGATCGTCGTCGTGTCGATCGTCGGTGCGGTCTTCGCCCTCCGCGAGCGGGGGCCGGTCACGCGCCCCCTCGCCGTCACCGCCGTCGCCATCGCTCTCGTCCACCTCGTGGTCGTGTCGGCGGCAGGTGAGGCGTGGTGGGCCGGTTCGGCATACGGCCCCCGGTTCATGGCCGACCTCCTCCCCGTTCTCGTCCTTCTCGCCCTTCCGGCCGTCGAGCGTCTTGCTCGACCCGCCTCCGCAGACGGATGGCGGCGGGCCGCCTTGGCAGCGGCCATCGTGAGCGTCGTGATGCACCTTCCGGGCGCCTGGTCGAAGCCGGCGCAGTGCTGGAATCTCGACCCCGTCCCGGTCGACGTCGATCCGTCGCGGGTATGGCACTGGGACGACCTCCAGGCGTGGAGACCGATGCGCGTGCTCCTCGACACCGGATCCCCGCAGGACGCCGTGTTCCAGCGCTGCGACGACCTCCTCCAGCGCCGGCCCGGACCCGAGGGGTGATGGAAGACCGACCCCCAGGCGCCAATACACTGCGCGGCGTGTCCGGTTCCGCGCTGTCGCGCTGGTTCGCGCGCTACTTCCTCGCCCTCGGTCTCGCGGTCGTCGTCACCGCCGTGGGCTTGGCGGGGGGCTACTGGTACCTGAGCGCCAAGTGGGCCAACGCCGAGGACATCGACCTGTCGACCGACGAGGGGTCGGCGAACTTCCTCGTGGTCGGGAGCGACTCCCGGGTCGACACCACGGGGAACCCGATCGACGAAGGCTTGGGCTCGGTGGGAGGCCAGCGAGCCGACACGATCATGATCGTTCGGGTCGACCCCAAGACCCGTGACGCCATGTTGGTGTCGTTCCCGCGTGACCTGTGGGTCGAGATCCCGGGTCAGGGCAGCGCCAAGATCAACTCCGCCTTCAACGGCGGCCCGCAGCTCCTCATCGACACGCTGCGACACAACTTCGACGTGCCGATCCACCACTACGTCCAGGTCGACTTCGCCGGGTTCCGCAACATCGTCGACGCCATGGGCGGCGTGGAGATGTACGTCGCGTCACCGTCACGCGATGCGCAGAGCGCCCTGCTCATCCCGACGGCGGGGTGCGTCACCCTCGACGGCAACCAGGCCCTGTCGTGGGTTCGGTCGCGCCACTTCCAGTACTACGAGTCGGGGACGTGGCGCACCGACCCGACGGGCGACTTCGGGCGCATCAACCGCCAGCAGGAGTTCATCCGGCGCCTCATGGCGCAGGCGATCGAGAGCGGCGCCTCGAACCCCGTCCGTGGCAACCGCGTCATCAACAAGGCGCTCGAGAACGTCCGCGTCGACGACGGTCTCGGCGTCACGTCCGTCCTCCGGCTGGCCGGTGCCTTCCGTTCCACCGACCCCGAGAAGGTCGACATGATCAGCATCCCTGCCACGGTCGGACGGGCCGGGGGCCAGTCCGTGGTCTTCGTCAAGGACGACGAAGCCGCACCGATCTTCGAGCGTCTGCGCGGCGAGGGCGGCGACGACGGCGAGATCACTCCATCGGCCGTCCGTTTCCGCGTCCTCAACGGCGTCGGGTCGGCGGGCCTCGCCACGCGCACGGCCCGCCAACTCCAGGCTGTGGGATTCGAGCCGGGGTCGAGCACGGCGGGTGACGCCCCCACCTACGGCTACGAGACGACCGAACTGCGGTACCGACCGGGTATGGAAGCGGCCGCCGAACTGGTGCGGGAGTATCTCGACGGCGTGGGCGAACTGATCGAGGACGCAGCGGTGGGCGACGTCGACGTCCTCGTGATCGTGGGCGCCGACTACCGCGGCGTCAGCGAACCGGAGGGCGACGAGGTGTCCCTCGGCGCGGTCGGGCTCGTGTCGGAGGTCCAGCCACAGACCCCGTCGACCCCACCGCCTGCCGGAACCGACGCCCAGCCCGCCTGCTGAACCGGCGCCGTCCTACGCTGGTCCGATGCAACTCCTGGTGACAGGCGCTGCCGGGTTCATCGGCTCGAACTTCGTACGCCATTGGCTCGCGGCGCACCCCGACGACACGGTCGTCGCGCTCGACCTGCTCACGTACGCCGGGAACCGGGACAATCTCGCCGACATGGTGCCGCCCGCCGTCTTCGTCGAGGGTGACATCGGTGACGCCGACCTCGTGGAATCGCTGCTCCGGGAGCACTCGGTCGACGTCGTCGTCAACTTCGCCGCCGAGTCGCACAACTCGCTCGCCGTCGTCGACCCCGGGCGTTTCTTCCGCACCAACGTGCTTGGGACCCTCGGTCTCCTCGAAGCGGCCCGGAGGGTCGGCGTGGAGCGCTTCCACCACATCTCGACGTGCGAGGTCTACGGCGACCTCCCGCTCGACACCGACGAGATGTTCACCGAGGAGTCGCCCTACCGACCCCGCACCCCGTACAACGCCTCGAAGGCCGGCGGCGACCACGCCGTCCGGGCGTACCACGAGACGTTCCGGGTGCCCGTGACGATCACCAACGCCGGGAACAACTACGGCCCCTACCAGTTTCCCGAGAAGGTGATTCCGCTCTTCGTCACCAACGCGCTCGACGATCGCCCGCTCCCGCTCTACGCCTCGACGGCCAACCGTCGCGAATGGATCCACGTCATCGACCACTGCCGGGCGGTCGAACGCGTGCTCCTCGAGGGTCGGGTGGGTGAGACCTACAACGTGGGGACCGGCGTGGAGCGCAGCATCGTGGAACTCGCCGACGCCATCCTGGCCATTCTCGGCAAGCCGGCGTCGCTGAAGGAGATCGTTCCCGATCGGCCCGGCCACGACCGCCGCTACCTCCTCGACTCCACCAAGATCCGCGCGGAACTGGGGTGGGAGCCGGAGATCGACTTCGACGAGGGCTTGCGGGAGACGGTCGCGTGGTATGCGGACCGTCGCGATTGGTGGGAGCCACTCCGGGACCGCGCGCCGGTCGAGGAGTCGGCGTGGACGGGGCCGGGACGCTGAGGCCGGGGGGCCGCCGCATGAGGATCCTCGTGACCGGAGCGGCGGGCCAGGTGGGCACTGAACTGCCCCGGTATCTCGACGGTCACGAGGTCGTCGCTCTCGATCGCCGCGCGTTCGACGTCACGGCCGCCGGGGACGTCGACGAAGTGGTGGGCGCCCTCCGCCCGGATGCCGTCGTCAACTGTTCCGCCTACAACGCCGTCGACGCGGCCGAGACCGACGAGGCCGGCGCGATGGCGGTGAACCGGGACGGTCCCACCAACCTCGCCGAGGCAGCGGGTCGCGTCGGCGCCCACTTCGTCCACCTGTCGACCGACTACGTGTTCCCCGGGGACGCCACCTCCCCGTACACCGAGGACAGCGAACCGGGCCCGCTCTCGGTGTACGGCCGGTCGAAGCTGGCGGGCGAGGAGGCGGTCCGCCACGGCCCGGCCGACTGGGCGATCGTCCGTACCGCGTGGGTGTTCGGTCGCGTCGGCCGAAGCCTCGTCGAGACCATCGTGCAGCGCGGACTCGCCGGCGATCCGCTCCGGATGGTCGACGACCAGACCGGATCTCCCACCTATGCCGCGGACCTTGCCGCCGTCCTGGCGAGGATCGTGACGTGTCGCCTGGAAGGGCTGTTCCACGTCACGAACGACGGCCAGTGCACGCCCTACCAACTGACGCTCGACGTGCTCGCCCGGGCGGGCGCGACGGATCCCGACGTCGAACGCATTACTTCGGCCGAACTCGGACGCCCCGCACCCCGTCCCGCGTACTCCGCGCTTCAGAGCGTGAGGTTGGCGCCAGCGGGTATTCCTCCACTCCGGCACTACCGCGCGGCACTCGACGAGGTCGTCCCCGAGTTGGCGGCCCGTGCCCGCGGCGTTCCTCGAACCGGAGAGGCATGACATGACCAAGGTTGCTGTGATCGGGGCGGGATATGTGGGCTCGACGAGTGCGGCGTGCTTCGCTCATCTCGGCCACGAGGTCGTCTGCGCGGACCTCGACGAGCGCCGCGTCGAGGCGCTGAATCGAGGGGAATCCCCGATTCTCGAAGCCCAGCTCCCCGAACTGATCCGGGAAGGCGTCGACGCCGGTCGCCTGCGCTTCGTGGTCGGCGCCGCGAACGCCGTCCGCGACGCCGAGGTCGTCCTCTTGTGCGTCGACACCCCGCAGTCCGAATCGGGGGAGGCGGACTTGTCGCACGTCGAGGCGGCCGTCCGGGAGTTCGCTCCCGAGCTGAAGCGGGGCGCCATCGTGGTGAACAAGTCGACGATGCCGGTCGGCTCGACGGCCAAGGTCAAGGAGTGGCTGCAGGAGGCGGGCGTGGCCGACGGGGGCGTCCGGGTCGCCGTGAACCCCGAGTTCCTCCAGGAGGGGACGGCGGTCCGCGAGTTCCTGAACCCGGCGCGGATCGTGCTCGGCGTCGAGGACGAGGAGACCGCCGTCCGGCTCTCCCTCCTCTACCAGAAGCTCCAGGCCCGCATCATCGTCACCGACCCGCCGTCGGCCGAAATGATCAAGTACGCCTCCAACGCCTACCTGGCGACTCGCATCAGCTTCATCAACTCGATTGCCAACCTCTGTGAGGCCGTCGGCGCCGACGTCACCGACGTCACGCTCGGCATGGGATACGACCCGCGCATCGGGTTCTCGGGGCTTCGCCCTGGTCCCGGCTACGGGGGATCGTGCCTGCCGAAGGACACCGCCGCTCTCCTCGCGACGGCGCGGCGCGCCGGGTACGACTTCGAACACCTCCAGGCGACCGTTGCGGTCAACCGAGCGCAGCCCGATCGCGTGGTGGAGAAGGTGCGCAAGGCCGTCGGCGGTGACCTCGCCGGTCGCCTGGTGGGCGTCCTCGGCCTGACCTTCAAGGCCGGGACCGACGACGTGCGCGAGTCGCCCGCCATGGAGATCGCCCGCCGCCTGGCGGCCGAGGGCGCCGTCATCCGTGCCTACGACCCTGCGGCCAACCGCAGTGCCGTCGCAGCCATGGCACCGGAGGTCACGCTGCTCGACGATCCCTACGAGGCCCTGACGGGGGCGGACGTCCTCGCCGTGCTCACGGAGTGGGACGAGTTCCGCTGGCTCGACTACGCGCGTGTCCGGGAACTGATGTCCGGTTGCGCCGTCGTCGATGCGCGCAACGCCCTCGATCGCGAGACACTGGGGATACGCGGGTTCGAGTATCAGGGGGTCGGGTGCCACTGAAGAAGACCCTGCGCTGTGCGATCAACGCCGAACCGATGTTCCAGCGGGTGCCGACCGGCGTCGGTGTCTACACGCTCGCGCTCTGCCGCGGAATGGCAGAGATCGGGCGCGCCGACTCGGTCGCCCTCTTCCACGCCCGTCATCGCGCCGTGCCGCCGACGGTCGAGGCCCTCCCCATGGAGCGCTTCGAGTTCGCCGCCGAGCGAGAGGCGCTCTACCGGTCGTGGCACGAGCAGCACCGCCCGGTTCCCCAGATGGTCGTGGGCGACGTCGACGTCGTCCACGCCCCCGGTCCTGCCATTCCCCCGACCGGCGCTGCTCACCTCGTGGCGACCATCCACGACCTGGCGCCGCTCCGGTTCCCCGAGCGGTACTCCGCCCGCCAGCGGGTGACGCTGAAGCGGGGCGCCCTGAAGGCTGCCCGTGAGGCGGAACTCATCATCTGTCCCTCGTGGAGCACCGCCGTCGAGGTGGAGGCGCTGCTCGACGTCGACCCGGCCCGGTTGCGGGTCGTCCCTCAAGGCGTCCGACTCACCGACGAGGGCGACCTCCCGAAGGAGTCGGAGGTGCGAAGGGTGCTCGCGGGACGGGGCATCCACCGCCCGTACATCCTCTGGATCGGCACCCAGGAGCAGCGCAAGAACGTCCACGCGGTCCTCGACGCCTTCGCGAACCTCGCTCCGCGTCATCCCGAGTTCAGCCTCGTCCTCCACGGCCCGAGCGGCTGGCTGGGGGCCGAGGTGGCCGAGGGGATCGAGCGGCGAAAGATCAGCGACCGCACGGTGGTGAGCGAAGGGCCCGCCACCCGGCGGGAAGTGACGGCGCTCTACCTCGGCGCCACGGTCTTCGTGTTCCCGTCGCTCTACGAAGGATTCGGCCTCACCGTGCTCGAGGCGATGGCGTGCGGTGTCCCGGTCGTCACCTCGAACCAGTCGGCGATGCCGGAATGCGTCGGCGACGCGGGTCTGCTCGTCGACCCGCTCGACCACGACGGCGTGGCGGCGGCGATCGAGCGCCTCCTCGACGACGACGACCTGCGGAAGCGCCTTGCCGACGCCGGCCGGCAGCGTTCCGCCGTCTTCACATGGGCCGAGACTGCTCGCCGCACGTGGAGCGTGTACGAGGAACTGGTGCGGTGACGGCGCCCGTCGAGGAGAGCCGCTCCTGAACGCACCGGCCTGGGCGGCAGTCGTCGTCAACTACAACGCCGGCCCGCTGCTCGAGGCCTGCGTCCGCTCGATCCTCGCCGACGACTCAGCGGGTGATCCCGAAGTCGTCGTGGTTGACAACGGATCGGTGGACGGCTCCGCGGACGCCCTGGAAGCGGCCGGACTCCCCGCGCGAGTCGTGCGGGCGCCGGGCAACGTCGGATACGCCGCCGCCGCCAACCTCGGCACCGCCTCGACGACGGCTCCTGTCGTCGCCGTGATGAACCCCGACACCGTGGTCCGCCCCGGCACGGCAGCGGCGGTGCTGGCGGCCTTCGGCCATGCCCCTGACGTGGCCGCCGTCGGCCCCCGAATTCGAAATACCGACGGCACCGTGTACCCGTCGGCTCGCATGTTCCCGTCAACGCTCGACGCCGTGGGGCACGGCCTCCTGTTCCTCGTGTGGCGGCGCAACCCGTTCACCCGGCGCTACCGCCAACTCGACGCCGACTTCGACGCCGCCCGGGAGGTCGACTGGGTGTCGGGCGCCGCCGTGTGGCTGCGCCGCGAGGCGGTCGACGCCATCGGCGGGTGGGACGAGGGGTACTTCATGTACGTCGAGGACGTCGACCTGTGCTGGCGGCTTCGCCGCGCCGGATGGAAGGTGTGGTTCGAGCCGGCGGGCGAGGTGGAGCACGTGCAGGGCACGGCGACCGGCCGGACCCCGTACCGCATGCTCGCCCGGCATCACCGTTCGCTGCTGCGCTTCGCCGCCAAACGGTGGCGAGGGCCTCGCCGAGTGCTGCTCGCCCCCGCCGCCGGGTTCCTCGCCGTTCGCGCCCTGCTGTCGATGCTCCACCACCTCGTGGTGCGGCGATGGCGCCCCCAGGGTGTCTCGGGACCGCCGCGACCCAACGGCTAGCCTGCCCGTCCATGGCCAAGAAGAAGCTCAAGCCGCCCCCCGGCCGGAGCGCCTCCCGCCGGCCGGCCGGCAACCTCGGCTGGTGGCTCGGGATCGGCGCCCTCGTCCTCATCGGGATCCTGCTCGTGGTCGTGAGCCGCAGCGACCGCACGGGCTCCGACATCGTGCGCGAGCTCGAGGCGCCGACGATCGGCGACGCCGACGAGGTGACGATCGAGAGCATCCCCGTGGAGCCCTTCGACCGCATCGACGAGGGCGACGTCATCTTCACCGCGTCCGCCGACGGCGAGACCCGTGAGGTGACCTCGCCGATCGACGGCTTCGTCGTCGCGCTCGCGTTCTCCGAGGGGGACACCGTCGAGACGGGCGGCCTGGTCGCCACCGTCCAGACCGGGGTCGATTTCGACGCCACCAACACGGCGGGCCAGCACTGGCACACCGCGTACGGCGTCTACGTGTGCAACACGTGGCTCCCCCCTGTCGGCGAGTTCACCGCCAACATCCACTCCCACGGCGACGGTCTCTTCCACGCCCACCCGCTTTCCAACGCCGAGGCGGGGCGTAACGCCACGGTCCGGGAGTTCTTCGTCAACGGCGGGATGAGCATCTCCGAGACCAGCCTGCGCTACTCCGACGGCAATACGTACCGCAGCGGCGAGGTCGACTGCGACGGCGAGGAGGGCGTGCTGCAGTGGGCGCTCAACGGTGAGGTCATGGAGGGCGACCCTGGCGACCTCGTGATCGGGAACGGTGACGTCCTGGCCGTCGCCTTCGTCCCCGAGGGCGAGGAGTTCCCGACCCTGCCGCCCACCACCCCGCAGCTTCCCGAGCACGGCGTGGTCGCGAAGCACCCCGACTTCCAGGCGAGCGAAGGCGAGGCCGGCGAAGGCGAAGCCGGCGAGGGCGAAGCCGGTGAGGGCGAAGCCGATGAGGGCGAGGCCACCACGACGACGGCGGCCGAAGGTGTCACCACGACGACGGCGCCCGGGTCGACCACGACCGCCGCCGCCCCGGAGGGTGGCGAATAGCCGTGCTGGCCGTCGTCCTCGTCGGGGGAGAGGGCACGCGCCTGCGCCCCCTCACCTACACGACGCCCAAGCCTCTCCTTCCGATCTGCAACGAGCCATTCCTCGAGCGTCAGATTCGCTGGCTCGCCGCCCACGGCGTCGACGAGGTCGTCCTGTCGATGGGGTACCTCCCCGACGCCTTCCAGGCCCGGTTCCCCGACGACCGCTACGGCGACGTGAAGATCCGGTACGCCGTCGAGCCCGAGCCGCTGGGTACCGGTGGCGCCATTCGCTTCGCCGCCGACGGCGTCGACGAGCGATTCCTCGTCTGCAATGGCGACGTCCTGACCGACCTCGACCTTCGCCTGCTCGTGAAGCTCCACGAGGACAACGGCGCCGAGGCGACGATCTCGCTGACCCGAGTCGACGACCCTTCGCGCTTCGGGGTCGTCCCCACCACCGACGAGGGCCGGGTGCTGGCCTTCGTCGAGAAGCCCCCGCCGGGCAAGGCACCCACCGACTGGATCAACGCCGGCACCTACGTGCTGGAGCCGTCGATGCTCGACCGGATCCCGGCCGGTGTCACGGCATCCGTGGAGCGTGAGATTTTCCCGCGAACGCTCGAATCGGGGGGTGCGCTCTACGCCCTGCAGTCGGACGCGTTCTGGCTCGACATCGGCGTGCCGCGGCAGTACCTCGACGCGCAGCTCTACGTCCTTCGCGGTCGCCTCGGACGCCCGCCGGTGGCCGACGCCGTCGAGCGCGAGCCGGGGATCTGGGTGATGGGCGAGGTGGCCGTCGACGACGACGCCGTTCTCGAGGCCCCCGTGCTCCTCGGTGACGGATGCGCCGTGGCTGCGGGGAGTCGTCTCCAAGGGGCCGTGTTGGGGCCGGGATGCCGGGTCGGGCCGGGCGCCGAGGTGACCCGATCGGTGCTCCTCGACGGCGTGCAGCTCGACGAGCGCACGGGCGTCGTCGACTCGATCGTCGGATCGGGGGCTCATCTCCGGACCGGCGCCACCCTGTCGGAGGTCACCGTCGTGGGGGCGGCCGCCGTCGTCGATGCCGGGACCTCGATGTCGGGGGCACGCATCGACCCGCCAGGCGGGCCCTAGGCCGTGCGGGCGCTCGTCACCGGTGGCGCCGGCTTCGTCGGCTCCCACCTCGCGGAC
>DATLFW010000308.1:0-2254 GCA_035540775.1 Acidimicrobiia bacterium | reverse complement strand
CAGAGCAGGTCGACCGGGTCACCCGAGGCGTAGGTGCCGTCGAGGACCGCGAAGGTGAAGATGCCGTCGGCCACGCCGACGGCGGCGAAGCCGGCGGCGAGGAGGAGCAGCGGGGTGCGACGGCCCCGCCGGGCCCCGGCCGCCACCAGGACGGCCACCGTGACGAGGCCGAAGTCACCGACGGCCTGGGCGAAGCCGACGGCATCCTGGAACTGGTGCCCGACCGACCCGTCGTGGGCGTCTTCGAGGAACAGGAGCCAGGCGACGAGGCGCAGGGAGCCGGCGGCGATGAGGCCGTCGAGCGCCAGGCGGGTGAGACCCGCTGTTCCCCGCGGCGCGGCAGGGTGGAACATGAGTCCGACGAAGGCGAGCGGGAAGAGGGCGACGAACCCGAGATCGGCGAGCGACGCCAGCGCCGACCCGCCTTGGGCCTCGCCGGTGAGGGCCCAGATCACGTTGGCGGCGCCCCACGAGCAGGCGCCGGCGGCGATGAACCGCCACGCCCAGCGGGCGGACCCCGTCGAGTGGCGAGCGGTGACCGCTCCGGCGACGCCGGCGCCGAGCGCGGCCGCCGACTGGGCGGCGAGAGAAAGGGTGGCGGCGCCCGGGATGGCGCTCAGCACCGCGACGGCAACCGCCGCCAGAACGGCGACCGCCGTCAGTGCCTCGTTGCGCAGCCCCGCCCCACGGGTGCCGTCCATGGCACGCTCCCCAACCGCTCGTCGCCACCCGGTGCTCGATCCCAGGGAGCGCGACGAGGAGTGCTTGAGGGATCACTCTACGTATTTCTCACCAGACAATCAACGGGATTCGGGATCAGAAGAGGCTGGCCTGCGGCCGCTCGAGGCCGCGGAGGGCGTCGTAGTCGACGACGGCACACCGGATCGCTCGCGACTCCGCCAGCACCCTCGCCTGCGGTTTGATCTCCTGTGCGGCGAGCAGCCCCCGCACGGGGGCGAGCCGGGGATCGAGGTTGAGTCGCTCGAGATACCGGCTGAGCTGCTCGACGGCGTCGATCTCCCCCCGCCGCTTCACCTCGACGGCCACCGTCTGCCCGTCGGCGTCGACACAGAGCAGGTCGACGGGGCCGATGTCGGTCGGATGCTCGCGGCGCAGCAGCCGCCAGCCCTCGCCGAGCACGTCGGGGCGATCGGCCAGGAGTTCTTGGAGGTGCGCCTCGACGCCGTCCTTCCACAGCCCGGGATCGACTCCCATGTCGTGGCGGTCGTCGGAGAGCACCTCCTCGAAGCGGATCACGAGGGTCTCGCCCTTGGGGTTGGTGACGGTCCAGGTATCGCCGTCTTCCGACACCGTGTTGGGGGCCGACATCCAGTTGAGCGGCTTGTACGCACCGCCGTCGCTGTGGACGCACACGCAGCCGTCGGCCTTCACCATCACGAGTCGGACGGCCGACGGGAGGTGGGCGTCGAGGCGGCCGCGGTAGTCGACGGAACAACGGGCGACGACGAGGCGCACGGGCCGCAGCCTAGGCAACCGGCGAGCCGCCCTCGTGCAGGGGTCCCCGAGGTTCGCCCGAGGAGCGATCAGTTCATCAGCCCGAACACCCGAGAATGCCGGGCGGGCCGTCGACGAACCCCGTGAGGACGGAGGTGGCGGGCAGGTCGAAGGCCTCGGGGCCGAGAAGGCCCTGCTCGTCGGCACCGGCTGCGTCGACCTTCACGATGACCGGGAACTGCCCGATGCAGTCGACGTACTGGACGACGTAGTCGTCGGTGGTGTGCAGCGCGGGCTCGGCGCCCGGCCCCCACCGCTCCACGATCTCGCCGACCGTGGCCTCGCCGAGGGTGAGATCGCCGTAGAGGGCGATCCGGACGTCACTCCCCTGCGGCACCGACCCGTAGAGGCCGGCGACCTCGTACGTGTCGTCCTCCCAGGTGCTCACGCCGTACTGGGCGCCGCCCGGCAGCGACCACACGTGCATCCAGCCGTTGAGGTCCGGCAGGATCTCGTCGGGCTCCGACAGGGCGGCGTGGACCTCGTCGACGGGGTCACCGAGGTCGGCCGGGCCCAGGGCGGTTCGGGTGGGAAGGTCGGCGTCGGGCGTCCGGCCGTCGAGGGTGATGCCGGCAGTGTCGACACTCCCGGCCGACGATCCCGGCTCCGTCGGACCCCGCACGTCGACGGTGAGCGAATCGTCGGGGATCGGGTTGCCCCAGGCGAGGAGCAGGACGGCAAGGGCGGCGACGGCGAAGGCAGCGACGACGAGCGACACGGCCGCGCGTCGGTGCATCAC
>DATLFW010000307.1:0-9690 GCA_035540775.1 Acidimicrobiia bacterium | reverse complement strand
GCCTCGGTGATGTTCGCCTCGGCCGTGGCCCGCATCTGGGCGGGGCCGCCGAGTGAGCGGTCGTCGGTGGTGGGACCCTGCGGGTGGAAGGCCTCCGCCTTCCCCGGCCACGAGGGGATCGTCGGCGCCTGGACGCCGTCGGGTGCGCCGTTCTGACGCATCTGGTTGTTGACTTCGCTCGAGAGGAACGGGCCGATGGTGCCGACCGCCTCGCCTGGCCACAGCGGACTGGCGAGCGCGTGCCCGATCGGACCGCTCTCGAGACGCGCTCGGCTGTAGGCGAGGTCCCATTCCATGAGCGGCGCCGCCGGGATGTTGGCGCTCGGCATGTCGAAGATGACCGAGACGGGGACGGCGAGGGCCTCGAGCGCGAACCCGCCGAGACCCCCTTCGGTCTGCGCCTGCGACGGCGTGGGTGAGACGCCGACGGCGAGGGCGGCGACGACACCGGCGGCGGCGATGCGGCGGAGGGGGTTCATGCGGCGCTCCCGAGGTAGGCGTCGGAGAGTTCGGCTTGGACGTCGGCGGGCTGCCCGACTGTCTGGATGCGACCGTGCGTCATGATGGCGGCGTAGTCGGCGACCTTGAGGGCCACGCTGGCGAACTGCTCGACCACCAGGATCGAGACGCCCTCGGCGGCGATCTGGGCGACGATCTCGTACAGCCCCTGGACGATGATCGGGGCCAGGCCCATCGAGAACTCGTCGAGCATGAGCAGCGCCGGCTTGGTGGCGAGGGCCCGGGCAATGGCGAGCATCTGCTGCTCGCCGCCGGACATGCTCCCGGCCAACTGCGTCCGCCGCTCCGCGAGACGGGGGAAGCGGTCGTAGGCGATGTGCTCGACCTCGTCCATCCCGACGCCCCCGAAGGTGGCCATCCGGAGGTTCTCCTGCACCGAGAGGTTGGGGAAGATGCCGCGCCCCTCGGGAATCGTGCACACACCGGCCCGCGTCAGCGCGTCGGGGGAGGCGCCGTTGACGTGCCGGTCGGCGACGTGGAAGCACCCGGCGGTCGGGCGCATCTGGCCGCTGGCGACCTTGATGGTGGTGGTCTTGCCGGCCCCGTTCGGGCCGAGCAGGGCGACGACGCTGGCGGGGGGCACGACGAGGTCGACGCCATGGAGCACCTCGATCCGGCCGTAGGCGGCCTTCACACCTCGGAGCTCCAACACCGGCTTCATCGGGACCCTCCTTGCATCGTCGACCTAGTCCTCTGCGGTCCCGAGGTAGGCGGCTCGCACCGCCTCGTTCTTCTGGATGTCCTTCGGCGTGCCCGTGGCGATGATCTGCCCGTAGTCGAGGACGAAGATCTGCTCACAGACCCGCATGACCAACTCCACATCGTGTTCGACGAGGAGGATTCCGAGTCCTTCCTGCGTCAATCGGAGCAAAAGGGACCCAAAGGCCTCAGTCTCCTCCTCGTTGAGCCCGGACCCCGGCTCGTCGAGCAGCAGCATGCGGGGACGGGCGGCGAGCGCCCGGGCCAGTTCGACCAGGCGGGCGGGGCCGGTGGGGAGGGCGTCGACCCGCTCGTGGGCCAAGTCGGTGATGCCGACCAGGTCGATGAGTTCGTCGGCCGTCTCCTCAGGATCAGAGCCGTCGTCGCCGCCCCACGAGCGGCGGATCTCGGCCGACACCAGCACGTTCTCGCGGGCGGTGAGCGACCCGAACACCTCGAGCCGTTGAAAGGTGCGCGCGAGGCCGAGGCGGGCCCGCTTGTGCGGCTTCACGTCGGTCACGTCGTCGCCGTCCATGCGGATGCGACCCGAGGTGGGCGCTTGGAGACCGGTGACGACGTTGAAGAGCGTGGTCTTGCCGGCGCCGTTGGGGCCGATGAGCCCCGTCACCATGCCCGGCTCCGCCTGCAGGGTGGCGCCGCGCAGGGCGTGGATGCCCCCGAAGCTGACCGTCGCTTCGTCAACTTGCAGGAGCGGCAACGGGGGTCACCTCCTCCGTCTGCTGACGCGGCTGTTCGTGCCGCCACGGGAGGAAGGGCGCCAGCCGCTCGCTGATCCAGAAGGCGGCACCGTTGGGGTTGTTGCCGAGGCCCATGGCGGCGGCGCCCGTCAGGAGGAAGACGAGGCCGGCCAGCTCGGGTACCCGGTCCTGGAGCACCGGGAGGAGGGCATAGGCCAGGCCGCCGAGGAGGGCGCCGCTCACCGTCGTGATGCCGCCGACGACGGCCAGCAGGAGGATGGGCAGGCCCTGGAGCACCTGGAAGTCGACCGGCCCGGCCGTCGTGCGCAGACCTCCCATGAGGGCGCCGGCAAGACCCGCCATGGCGGCCGAGATGGAGAACACGGCCAGCTTCGTGCGCGTCAGGTCGAGGCCGAGGGTGGCGCAGGCCGCCGGGCTGTCGCCCATGGCCGACAACACCCGGCCGAAGGAGCCGCGCCGGATCCACAGCACGAACATCCCCATGCCGCCGAAGGCGATGGCGAGGAGAACGAGGTACGCCTGCTGGCTGTCGAACGACACCCCGGGCAGGTCGAGGCGTCCGACCGTGAGGGCGGCGTTGTAACCGAAGATCTCGTTGAACACCATCTCGTCGGCGAGCCGGGCGAACGCCATGGTGGCGAGGGCGAGGTAGAGGCCACGCAGCCGGAGCGCGGGAAGCGCCACCAACGCACCGATGGGGGCAGCGATCGCGACCGCCGCCACGAGCCCGAAGATCGAGCCGTCGCCGCCCCATGTCGCCATCGCGTAGGCGCCGAAGCCGGCGAAGGTGAGCTGCGCCAGCGACACCTGCCCGCCGTACCCGGTGAGGAGCACGAGCGAGAGCATGACGAGCCCGAAGGCGAGGCCCTGGCCGACCCGCTGGATGTCGGCGTTGGACAGGATGTTCGCCGCGAGGGCGGTGCCGACCACGAGCACGATGGCCCCGACCGCCGACTCCCTGAGGCTCGGCACCCGGGGCCGCTTCGCACCGGCGAACCGGCCGACCCGGAGCCGTTCCTCGGGGAGTACCAGGAGGATCACGAAGAGGAAGAGGCTCGAGAGCGACGGGCGCAGCCCGATCCAGATCCCCGACAGGTTGACGTAGCCGATGACGTACGCCTCGGCGAGGCCGAGCACCAGGGCTCCGAGGAAGGTGAGCGGCAGGCTGCGGAGCCGGCCGACCATGGCGGCCGCGTAGGCGTTGATGACGAGGATGGTGAGGAGGAGCTGGTCGAGCGAGATCAGGGGGGCGATGAGGATGCCGCCGAGGGCGGCGAGCGACGACCCGATGGCCCACGACAGCTGCGACACCCGGTCGGGGCTGGCGCCGTTGAGGGCGGCCAGGTTGCGGTCGTCGACCACGGCGCGCATGGCCGTTCCCATGCGGGTGTGACTGAGCAGGAACCACAGGAACACGGCCACGCCGATCCCGATGGCGAGGGTGATGACCTGGTGCCACGTGACGAAGATCCCCGAGATGCGGAACCCGTGCGGGGCGAAGAAGCCCGGGAGGTCGCGCACCGCCGGCTCCCAGATCGACTGGGCGAGGCCGAGCAGCATCACCATGAGACCGATCGTCACGACCAGGCTGGCGGCCACGTTGCGGCGGTCGAGGTTGCGGATGAGGAGCCGCTCGACCACGGCGCCGATGAGCGGCGCCAGCACGAGGAGCACCACCACGAGGGCGACCGGCGCCGGCCACCCCTGGTTGATGCGCAGCTCCCAGTAGGTGAACGCCATCAGCATGCCGATGGCGCCGTGGGCGAAGTTGAAGACGCCCGAGGTCGTGTAGGTGACGACGAGGCCGCTCGATGCGACGGCGTAGATGGCGCCCGTCACGATGCCGACGATGGTGAAGGAGAAGAACTCACTCATCGGGGCAACCTCTCGACAGGCACGGTTCTACGAGGCGTCCTCGACGCGGCCCTTCGAGCACTCCAGGCCCTGCAACGGGTAGTCGCGGACGAACTTCCCGCCTGACATCCGGACGTACATGAAGCACTTGCTCGGGGTCTTCGATCCGATGTGGTGCGGCGCGTGGATGCCCTTGCCGTCCCACTCGCCCCAGCCCTTCAAGGTCTCGACCATCCCGGTCCGGGTCAGCTTCGGCCCGGTCTTCAGCGCCGCCTCCGTGAAGAGGCGGGCCGCCGACCAGGCGTAGAGGCCGAAGTAGTCGGGCTGGGCGTTGGGAGCGACCCGGTTCAGCCACTCCAGGTAGAGGGCCATCTCCGGGATCGAGCCGGCCTCCTCCCACATCTGCGTGTTGATGAAGATGCGCGCGCCCTCGCCAGCCTCGGCGGTGACCTTCTCCGGGAACCGGGGGTCGTAGGCGACCGAGTCCCAGTCCCAGACCTCGGGGGCCCAGCCCTGCTGGTGCGCCGCCTTCATCAGCTTGGCAATGGTGTCGTTGTCGCCGACGAACGTGACGTACTCGACGCCCTTGTCGCGCATCTGGGTGATGAACGGCGTGTAGTTGGGCTCGACGACCTGGACGGCCTGTTCGTGGATGAACGTGAACCCGGTCCGTTGCCAGGCGGCTTTCCGGGCCGCTGCGTTGGTCGCGCCCGCTGCGGCGTTGATGTAGAGCAGGGCGGCCTTCTTCACCGCGTTCGGATACTTCTCGGCCGTGTAGGCCGGCGGGCCGGTGCCCACCTTGTCGCCGCGGTTCGGGTATGGCGGGAAGGTCGACGCCGCCTCGATATGCGACTGCGCGGTCGGCGGTCCCGGGATGTCGGGGATCATGCAGGATTCGATCGCCTGCTTGGCCGTGTCGTCGAACGCCGACATCGACCCGATGAGGGCGAAGGCGTTGTCGCACGCCTCGAGCACTCCGGCGCGGTAGGCGCCGGAGTCGGTCTTGGAGTCGATCAGCTTCGGAACGAGGGCCCGGCCGTAGATGCCGCCCTGGCTGTTGATGTAGGCGGCGAAGGCGGCCACGGCCTGGTGGGCGCTCTTGAAGAGGCCGGGGCGGGGCCCGGTCACGTCGGCGAGTGTGTAGATGGTGATGCGGTCGCCCGTCACGCCCGTGTCGGTGGCGCCGCCGTTGTCGCCGGAGAAGCCGCTTCCACCACCTCCGCCGCCGGTGCCTCCTCCGCCGCCGGAGTCGCTGGAGCCGGCATTGCCACCACCACCGCTACTGCCGGACCGGCCCGAGGTCCCACCCGAGCCACCGGAGCCGCCCGACCCGGTGACGTCGCTGCCGACTGCTCCGCCGTCGGCGAGATCGCCGAGCTGGTCGGTGAGGTCGCCGCCGCCTGCGCTGCCTCCGGCGCTCACGCTGCTGATGCCAGCCGCGCGCTGTTCGTCCGTCAGCCGGGCACCGCACGCGGCGCTAACCAGCGCCATGACGAGTACCAGGGCGAGCCTGCCCGCCTTCATCGAAGTCCCCCGTCGTCCCGAACCTGACACACCGTCAGATACCGGAGCGTAACGCGTCCGAGACACGTCCACCATTGCCTCCCGAACGGCCCCCGCCCCGGGCCTCAAAGAGTCGTCCGAGCCTGTGCTGCGTGTTTCGACGCCGCGGGAGGCAAGTCCTGTCCCGCCAAGCGGCCAGCGGTCAATCCCGTTCGGGGACGCGAACGCTTCGACGTGTCGCGTCCCCCTTCCACCCGTTTGCCCGCTGTTTCGGCTGTTACTGCCGGTCATGACCGGGAGTAACAGCCAAAAGGACCGAGGGGCGCGGCGACGCGAGCGCCGTCAGTCGTCGACGACGCGCGTCGCCTTGTAGCCGGAGCGGGGGAGCGCCTCCCGGTCGAGCACCTCGACGTCGGCGTCGACGCCCACCTTCTCCTTGATCGCCGCCGCCACCCGCTGGCCCACGTCGCTCTTGTCGCCCTCGGCCAGCTCGACCCGCACCTTCAGCGGTGCGTCGTCGTCGGTGGGCTTCACGACCTGGTACTCCAGGCTCGGCTGGGTGACGGGCTCGACGCTCCGCAGCGCCCCTTCCACCTCGCCGACCTGGAAGTACTTGCCCTGGCAGTTCATGAAGTCCTTGAACCGCCCGCCCCAGAACCCCCGGATGGTCGTCTCGCCGCACGGGCAGGGGTCGCGCACGATCATGCACGCCTCTTCCAGGTCGTAACGGAGCAGCCCGTTGTCGCGGTCGAGGGTGGTGACGACGAGGTTGCCCCACTCGCCGTCGGGCACGTCACGGCCGGTCTTGGGGTCGATCGCCTGTACCACCGCCCAGTCCTCGTGCACGTGTGCGCCCGGGCTCTCGCTGCACGGGCCGCCGACGTAGGCGTAACACTCGAGTCCGGCCGTCATGAGCGGCAGGCCCCGCCCGCCGCCGCCGCCGAGCACGAACTGCGGCAGGGCGAGCTCCTCGTTCTCCTTCGCCGCCACCTCCTGGAAGCGCCCGAGGGAGAAGGCCACCATCGAGACGTCGGGCCGCACCCGCTGCCACATCTTGATGCCCTTCATGGCCGCCTCGTCGGTCTCGGGCGGCTCGACCCAGATGTTGAGCATCCCGAAGTACTCGAGGCACCCCGACAGCATCACGCCGCCGCCGTAGAGGTAGGCGGGGTGGGCGTGGGTGACGACCTGACCCGGCCGCCAGCCGTTGCGCCACCAGTTGCGCGACGCCGACTCGTACTCCAGCCAGATGTCGTGCTTGGTGAACATGGCGATCGTCGGCGTGCCGGTCGTGCCGGTCGACGTGCCGAGGCGCACGCACTCCCGGGCGTCGGTGAAGCGGTAGTCGCCGAACGGCGGTACCTCGGCCTCCGAGTCGCGCAGGTCCTGCTTCACCGTGAGCGGGATCGAGTTGATGTCGTCGACCGACTTGATGTCGTCGGCCGACTGGATGCCGGCGCTCTCGAGCTTGCGCTTGAAGAGGGGGACGGGCGTGTCGAAGATCCGGGCGACCATCGTCCGCAGGCGCTCGCTCTGGAGGTCGTGGATCTGCTCCCGGTCGAGGGTCTGCATCTCCGGGTCCCAGAACTTCTGGTCCGGGTCGCGGGGCGCCGGCCCCAGGATCCCCTCGTGGTACTCGGGCATGATGGTCCCTCTCTCGCTCGGTGCCGGGTGCGGTCCATACTTTGGCCCGAAGCTGACGCCCGTGTCACCTAGGAGGACGGCGTGGCAGAGGTGACGGTCGGGATCGACATCGGCACCACCTCCGTGAAGGCGGTGGCGGCCGACGGCGACGGCAACGTCGTCGCTCGCACGCGCGTCCCGCACCGGCTCGGCGTCCCCGCCGCCGACCGACTGGAGCACGACGCCGCCGAGGCGTGGCGGGCGGGCGTGCGGCGGGCCCTGGCCGACGTCGCCGGCGACCACACCGTCCGCGGGATCAACGTCGCCGCCATGGTCCCGTCGATGTGCGCGGTCGACGAGGCCGGCGAGCCGCTCACCCCCGGCCTCCTCTACGGCGACGCCCGGGGGCGCACCGACAAGGTCTTCGAGGGGCCGGGCAACGCCGGGGAGTTGTACGGGTTCCTGCGGTGGTGCGCGGCCGAGGCACCCCAAGCCCACGGCTACTGGCCCGCTCAGGCCGTCGCGAACCACGCCCTGTGCGGCGAGGGGGCGCTCGACGTCATCACCGCCATGTCGGGGATGCCGATGTTCGACGGCGTGCAGTGGGACCCGGAGATGGTCGCCGAGGCCGGTGCCGACCCCACCCGCCTGCCCCGAGTCGTCGGCGACCGTGAGGCGGTCGGCACCGTCAACGGCGTTCCGCTCGGCGGCGGCGCCATCGACGCCTACGCCGAGCAGCTGGTAGCGGGGGCCGACGGCGACGGCGACGTGCTCGTCATCCTCGGCGCCACTCTCATCGCCTGGGCCGTGATCCCCGACTGGGTGGAGGTGCCCGGTCTCTGGACGATCCCGCACACGGCGCCCGGCAAGATCCTGATCGGCGGGGCGAGCAACGCCGGCGGCCTGTTCATGGACTGGGCCCTGCGGCTGTCGGGGCAGCGGGCGGAGGACGGCGCCCCCGTGCCGCAGCCGGGCGCGGTGCCGGTCTTCCTTCCCTACGTCAGGGGCGAGCGGGTGCCCCTCCACGACACCGAGCGACGAGCCTCGCTGCACGGGCTCGACCTCACCCATGGCCCGGGTGCCGTGCGGCGGGCGGCCCAGGAGGCGGGCGGCTTCGTGGTGCGCCGGATGCTCGACCTGGCCGGCCTGTCGCCCAACCGCATCGTCGCCACCGGCGGCGGCACGCGGGCGACGGGCTGGGTGCAGGCCATCGCCGACGCCACCGGCCTCCCCGTCGACGTCGTCGCCGTGCCGGAGGGCGGCGCGCTGGGGAGCGCCTTCATCGCCCGGGTGGTTGCCGGCCTGGAGGAGAACGCCGTCGACGCCGCCCGCTGGGCCGCAACGTCCCACCGCGTCGAGCCCGATCCGGCGTGGTCGAGCGCCGTGTCCGACCGGTACGAGGTGTTCCGCTCCTTCTCCTGACCCCTTCCCGTCAAGGTCTGAGGACAGCCTCCGCCGTCTGCGAGAAGGTGCCGGCGCCGTTGAGGGTCATCTCGATCTTGACGGCATCGCAGGCCACCGCCCGTTCGACGTCGACCACCGCACCTCGCGCCTTCCACCACCATCCGAGATCGACGTGTTCGGATGCCAGGGTGTCGACCGGCCACGCCTGGCCGTCGTCGGCCATCCGCCAAGCGACACCCCACAGCTCGCCGGTCACGTCGCGTCGGACGACGAAGTCGTCAGACCCCGACGACAGGCGCATTCGGCCCTCGAATACGCACTGCTTGGCGTCGGCGGCCACCGCTTCGTCGCACCCCTCGATCTGGTGACACACGACCGTGCCGGTGTCGGTATCGACCAAACGCCAGGTGTCCCATGCCGGGGCATACGAGATGTGATCGGTGGCGACGAGAGGCGCAGCGCCGCCGTCGGTCTCGACGAATGCGGTGTGGACGGCGAAGAGGATCCCGAGCACGGCGAGCGCGGCCACAGTGACCAGGGCGACGCGGGCGTCGACGACGGGGGAGTCGTCGGCGCCGGCGAGGGCGCGACCGATGCGAACGAGCGCCCCGGACAGCGCGAGTACGACGGTCACGCCTCCGAGAAGTCCTCCGACGAGCAGAATCCCGAGGGCCGCACGACGTCCGGCATCGCCGAGCCCGCGTGGGGTATCGGGATCGATCACGGCCGCGAGCGCGACGAACAGCAGGATCGCCGGCCCGGCCGCGGCGAACCACCGGGCCCTGCGGCGAATGAGGCTCGCCAGATCCGAGTGGCCCGCGTCGTCCGCTCGGTGTCGGGCGAAGGCGGCGACCGACAGACCGACGATCAGTCCGAGGACAGCGGTTGCGATGTCGAGGCCGAAGCGGGCGCTCTCGCTGCCGATGTCGGCGATGCCGACGACGAGCGAGACGACGGCGAGGAGGAGGAGCGGCGGTGCCACCGCCCGAGCCCACGCGAGCCGCCCGTCCCTGGAGGCGTTCGCCAACCCGAGACCCCTCACGACGAGGAAGGCGCCGACGACATCGGGAAGGACATCGACGACGCAGCCGTCGACGCCAACAGGGACGTCGATGAGAACGAGGGCGATGCCCCACGCCCAGTGGCGGCACGCCCGGGCAACCGAATCGGGCGCCATGGGTTCGACCCTGTCGGGCGTCGCGATCGTCATCGCGCTTCCTCTCTCGCTGTGAAGTCTTGCGCTCGACGTTTGACGTGTCGGTGACCCCAGCGCGACGACGGTGAAGCCCGTACGGTGGCGCCATCTGGCGTGAGATGGAGGAGGTCGCGATGCAGGACCCCGTACCGGAGCCGCGTGTCGACCTTGTGT
>DATLFW010000306.1:0-2936 GCA_035540775.1 Acidimicrobiia bacterium | reverse complement strand
CACCTCGACGAAGTGGCGGGCAAGCCGGGCGGCGGCGTCGGGCTCTCCGGAGTTGACGGCCGGCTGGCCGCAACACGTCTGGGCCGGGGGGAACTCCACCTCGCATCCAGCGGCCTCGAGGAGTCGGACTCCCGACACGCCGGTGCCTGGTGACAGGTTGTCGACCAGGCAGGTCACGAACAGCGCGACGCGACGACTCACGCTCCGGCGTCCTCGGGTGCCGCCATCCAGGAGACACTGGCCTCGAAGGACCACGCCCGCCGGACGGCGCCCGGGCGCAACACCTGGTCGCCGACGAAGGTCACGGCGTTGAAGTACCCACTGCGCGCGGGAACCACCACGTCACGGTCCTCGAAGAAACGGACCCGCTCGGTGGCGGGCGCGCCGTCGGCACCGAGAATGCGCAGGTCGAGCGCAGCGATGCGGCGGGGCGCGGCGGCCGCGTTGAAGACCATCACGGGGACGTCGAGGGTGCCGTCGTTGCGCGTCGGTGGAGCGACCACCGCCACTTCGAGCGTGTCGGGGCCGGGAGGGGCGTCCTGTCGCTGGAGGGCCACGGGGAGGAGACGGTCGATGAGGTGCCGGCGCTGGGCCAAGAGCAGGTCGAGGTCCACGCCAGCGGCGCGGTGGGCGGCGACGAACTCGGGATCGACGAGGAGGGGGGCGTCACGCGCGACGTCGGAGTCGAGCGTCAGCAGCTCCTCGCCCGTCACCTCCTCGCCGTGCCAGACGTAGAGCGTCCCCTGCTGGTCGGGAGTGACGAGGCTCGCCTCTTCGCGGGGTGGCGCGACCGTCCCACGAGTGGACGGCGGCGTCGTGGTCGTCGTCGGGGCGGCCGCCTCCTCGTCGACGGCCCACACGACGACGCCGCCGAGGAGCAGTGATGCGGCCGCCACGGCCGCGGTCGCGGCGCCCGCCCACCGGAGGGCTGCCAAGCGCTGGGCGTTCACGCGTCGCCGGCTCGCGGGCGGCGGACGGCCTCGCCCCACAGGGCGACGCGGAGCCGGAGGAGGTTCGCGAGCGACCGCGGGATGCGCCGGACGATCGTCGTTCGTGAGGGTCGTCGTTCCGTCACCTCCACCGGCAGCTCCGAAACCAGCAGGCCCGCTCGCTCGGCGCGGAGCACCAACTCGGTGTCGAAGAGATCGGTGCCGAACCGGGTCGCCTCGACGATCGGAAGCAGCGGCTCGCGTCGCATCCCCTTCATTCCGTGCGTGTCGGAGACCTTGAGGCGGAACAGCGAACGCAAGGCGAGCGAGAAGCCCGCCGTGACGAGTCGGCGGCTCCAGTGCCGCCGGTCGACGGCGCCCTTGCTCCGCTTGCTGCCGACCACGATGACCGGTCGCTCCGGTTCGGGGAGACCCTCGAGGAGGATCATGGCGTCGCCGAGGAATTCGAGGTCGAAGTAGTCGACGTCGAAGTTCACGACCACCTCACCACTGGCGGCGAGGAAACCGGCGCGTAGGGCCTTGCCGTAGTCGGCCGCGGGGAGGGTGACGAGGATCACCTCGGGCAGCTCGGCGGCGAGGCCGCGTGCCACCTCCCGGGTGTCGTCGGTCGAGCCGTTCTCGACGATGACCACCTCGAAGTCACGCGACGCGGCGCGAAGCCCGTCGACGACCTCGCGCACCGAAGGGTCGAGCGTGTCCGCCTCGTTGTACGCCGGCATCACGACCGAGATCACGCCGCCCGTCCCAGTCTCGCCAATGCCTGCCGGCACAAGCGGTCGATTGCCGAGCCGCCCTCGACGACCACGCCGTCGGGGTCGACGGCCAGGGTGTCGCCGGCCTGCACGAGAGCGGGATAGCAAGCGAGCCGGGGCCCGAACGCGATCCGGGGGCCGGAACGCGCCTCGTGCCAGGTCTGCACCATCACCATCGAGTGCAGCACGACGTCGCGCTCGTCGCGGCGCCCACCGCTCAGGACCTCCACTGCCTCGAGGCCGGCCACCGCCTCGCGTTCCATCTGCTCGGCCCACGGCTGCACTTCCACGGCGAGCGGAGCTCCTGCCTCCGCCGCTGCTCGGATCGCCGCCGCATCACGGCGGGAATCGGTCATGCGGGAACGGATGGCATCGAGGTCGTCGGCGTCGATCAGCCGGTGGAGGTCGAGGGAGGTGGGGTCCGTGAGGGCGCTGGACGAGCAGGCGAGCGCGAGGCTGCGCAGCCACGGAGCGTCGTGACGTTCGGCGACCGCGCTCACGGCGTCGTCCCAGGCGGTCGCCGGGTCGTACGAGGCGGGATCGACGGCGTACGCCATGGCGGTGGCGAGCGCGACGAGCGAGGCGCGCCCCTGCGGCATCGGGTTGGCGAGCAGGCCGACCGCGGCGTCGGCGAGATCCGCATCGCGGCCCGTCAGCGGCCCGAGGTGGAGGGCTGGCTTCATGATGCCGTCGTTGACCGGGTAGTTGTCCCAGATGAGCACCGGGTGTCCACCGCTCGCGTCGCGCCGAGCGGAAGCCTCCTCGGTGCTGATGGTGGGGGAGACGATGGTGCGTCCCGTCCACATGACGTCGACGTCGTCCGGCAGGCCGGCCACCAGCGCATCGAGGTAGGGGGTAGGGCGAGATCCGACGTAGTCGGTGGGCACGACCGAGAGATGGCCGTCGGGGTGTCGGGCTCGCAGCTGGTCGAGTACTCGCGCTGACGCCTCGGCGTGCACGCCCCCGGCTTCCGGGGGCATCTCGATGTCGTCGAAGGCGAGAACCAGCCAATCGACGCCAGCCTCCACCGACGGCTCCAGCCGCTTCCACAGCAGTTCGTGGTCGGCGTCGGTCCCGTCGAAGTCGAGGCCGGGGGAGAGGCAGAAGCCGAAGCGGACTCCCGCCGAGGCGCATTCGGCGGCCAGGTCGTGGAGCGTGTCGACCTCGTCCGGGGGCGGAGACTCGCGCCAGCGGTCGCGATGGAAGGGGTCGTGCTTGGGCGCGTAGACGTAAG
>DATLFW010000305.1:0-3409 GCA_035540775.1 Acidimicrobiia bacterium | reverse complement strand
CACCACGACGGCCGCCATGGCGACGGGAAGGAGCGTCGACCAACCGACCCGCCAGTCGAACCGACCGACGAGCGGCGGGGCGTTCAACTTGATCCGTCGCCCCTGCTCGACGAGTTCCTCCCCCCAGAGGTGCGCCACCAGGACGACGGCGGCCCACACCCCGAGGGCGAGGACGGTGCGGAGGCGATCAGCTGGACGGCGAGCGGTGGTCGGCTCGGCCGGAGCGACGGCGGGCGCGGCGGTGACGACCACGATCGCACTGTAACGGCGGCACTCGCGCGCTCCCCCCGCAGCGGCCGGGAGTTTCGAAAATCGTAAGCAGCCCAAGGGTTCTCTCACGACGACCCCCTCGGTACGGTCACGACGTGCCCGACGTCGTCCTCCCCGTCCTCGACGAGATCGCCGCCCTTCCCGGTGTCCTCGGCCGCATCCCCGACGGCTACCACGCGATCGTCGTCGACAACGGTTCGACCGACGGCTCCGGCGACCTCGCCCGCTCGCTCGGTGCCGAGGTCGTAGCCGAGCCGGTGCGGGGATTCGGGGCCGCCTGCTGGGCGGGGCTCCAGGCGGCGACCGATGCCGTGGTCTGCTTCATGGACTGCGACGGCTCGCTCGATCCCGCCGAGCTCCCGTCGGTCGCCGACCCCGTCGTCATGGGCGACAGCGATCTCGTCCTCGGCGCCCGGATCGCGGGCCGCTCGGCGTGGCCGGTCCATGCCCGGCTGGCGAACCGCTTCCTCGCCTTCGAGGTGCGCCGGCGCTGTGGAGTCACCGTCACCGACCTCGGCCCCATGCGGGCCGCCCGTCGCGACGCGCTCCTCGGCCTCGGCCTCGTCGACCGACGGTTCGGGTGGCCATTGGAGATGGTGCTGCGCGCCGGCAACGCCGGATGGCGCGTCCGGGAAGTCCCGGTCTCCTACACCGCACGCGTGGGGCGATCGAAGGTGACCGGCACGGTGCGAGGAACGGTGCGGGCGGTGCGCGACATGGCGGGCGTGCTGCGATGACCGACGGCCACGCTGCCCTCGTCGTCATCGCCAAGGCGCCGGTCGCCGGCCGGTCGAAGACGCGGCTCTGCCCCCCGTGCACGCCCGACGAGGCCGCCACGCTGGCGGAGGCGGCACTCGCCGACACCCTGGCCGCCGTGGCGTCGGTTCCCGAGCGCCGCCGGGTGCTCGTCCTCGACGGCCGGCCTGGCCGGTGGCTTCCGCCGGGCTTCGAGGTCATTCCGCAGCGCAACGGGGGGCTCGACCATCGGCTGGCCGGCGCCTTCGACGACGTCGGCGGCCCCGCCCTGCTCGTCGGGATGGACACACCCCAGCTCACGCCGACCCTGCTCGCTTTCGCGCTCGACCGCCTCGAGGGCGAAGCCGTGGACGCCGTCCTCGGCCCTGCCCTCGACGGCGGCTACTGGGCGGTCGGGTTGCGCCAACCTCGGGCCGACGCGTTCGTGGGCGTGCCGATGAGCACGGCAGCGACGGGCGAGAACCAGGTGACCCGTCTGACGTCGCTCGGGTTGACGGTCGTTTCGCTCCCGGCGCTCCGCGACGTCGACCACTTCGACGATGCCCTCGCCGTGGCCGACGAGGCGCCGGGGTCGCGCTTCGCCACCGCCGTGAGAGCAATGACGGCGGTCGGCGCCGAACTCGTGGGGGATGCGTGAGCGGGACGGCATGCCTTCGGACGGCCGGCGGTGACCGCCTCCCGCTCCCCGGACACCGGTGGCTCGGGGAGGCCGACGCGTTGGAACGAGCACTGTTGGCGAGTCTCACCGGGCCGGTCCTCGACATCGGTTGCGGCCCTGGCCGGCACGTCGTCGCCTTGGCCGAGCTCGGCCTGCCGGCGCTCGGCATCGACGTCACCCCTGCTGCCCTCCGCTCGGCCCGCCGCCGGGGCGCGACAGTCCTGCAGCGGTCGGTCTTCGGTCGCGTTCCGGGCGCCGGGCGGTGGCCGTCAGCGCTCCTCCTCGACGGCAACGTCGGCATTGGCGGTGACCCCGTCACCCTCGTCCGGCGAGTGGGATTGCTCCTCCGGCCGGGCGGGCGGTTGCTCGTCGAAACGGGACCGCCGGGATCGGGGGGCGACGTCCGCATCGTCACGCTGGAGATCGACGGCCGATCCGGGCCGTGGTTCGAGTGGGCGAGTGTGGGAGCGGACGAAGCCGTCGGGCTCGCCCGGGACGCGGGGATGGCGACCGCGACCGTCGAGGAGCGCAGCGGGCGCTGGTTCGCATGGTTGGAGTGCCGGTGAGGCCGCACTGGCCTGCCCGACCGTCCGTCGGTCCCTTCCGGGAGGGGAGCTTCACCAGCTCGCTCCACCACGAGAAGGTGGCAGCCGTCCTCGGAGCAGCCCTCGGGATCACCTTCACCGCCTGCTTCGTCACGGGCGTGCTCTCGCACCTGATCCAGGATCCACCGGCCTGGTTCCACTGGCCCTCGCGCCCGGCCGGCCTCTACCGCGTGACACAAGGCGTCCACGTCGTGGCGGGGATTGCGTCGATTCCCCTCTTGCTCGCCAAGCTGTGGGTCGTCTACCCGAAGCTGTTCGAGTGGCCTCCCACGCGGTCGGTCGCCCATGCCGTCGAACGGCTGGCGCTGCTGCCGCTCATCGGCGGCGGCCTCTTCCTCGCCTTCACCGGAGTGGCGAACATCAACATCTGGCGCCCATGGGAGTTCGGGTTCCGGCCCGGCCACTACTGGGCAGCGTGGATCACCATGGGGGCGCTCGCCGTCCACCTCGGCGCCAAGGGCACCGCCACTCGCACGCTCCTCTTTCCGCCCTCCTCTGAGGCGGCGCCTGATCCCACCGAGAGCGGAAACGAGGCCGAGGCGGTCGGCCTCTCCCGCCGGGGCTTCCTCGCCACCGCCTTCGGCGCCTCGGGGTTCCTGACCCTCTTCTCGATCGGCCAGACCGTCCGCCCGCTGCGGGCCCTGGCGCTCATCGTCCCTCGCCGTCCCGACATCGGGCCGCAGGGACTCCCGGTGAATCGCACCGCCCGGTCGGCCGGCGTCGTGGAGCGTGCCTTCGACCCCGGCTACCGGCTCGTCGTCGACGGGGCGGGCGCGCGGCGACCCCTGGCGCTGTCGCTCAACGAGATCCGGGCGCTGCCTCAGTACGAAGCCGTCCTCCCCATCGCGTGTGTCGAGGGCTGGAGCTTCGAGGCGAGGTGGCGGGGCGTCCGGGTCCGGGACCTCGTCGAGATGGCAGGCGGTGACGAGGACGCCGAGGCGCGGGTGCACTCGTTCCAGCGGGGGAACCGGCTCAAGACGTCCGACCTCAATCACTCGCACACCTCGGACCGCGACACCCTTCTCGCGCTGGAGGTGAACGGCGAGGCACTCGACGTCGAGCACGGGTACCCGCTCCGTCTCATCGGGCCGAACCGACCCGGCGTCATGCAGACCAAGTG
>DATLFW010000304.1:0-8752 GCA_035540775.1 Acidimicrobiia bacterium | reverse complement strand
GTCACGACCCCGGCGCCGGTTCGGTCGACGACGCCGGCCCCGGCCTGCAGGGCGTGGAACTCCTCGACGACACCGGCGCCCGTCACGGCGCCGACCCTGCGGTGACCGGTGCCCCTTCCGCCTCGGTGGCGGCCGCCACGGCGGCCAGGAGGGCTCGGGCCTTGTTGAGGCATTCCAGGTCTTCGTCGTCAGGCTTCGAGTCCGCCACCACGCCGGCCCCCGCCTGCACGCTGGCCCGCCCGTCCCGGCACACGAGGGTGCGGATGGCGATGGCCGTGTCGAGATTGCCGGAGAAGTCGACGTAGCCGACCACGCCGGCATAGGGCCCCCGCTTCGACGGCTCGAGTTCGTCGATGATCTCCATGGCACGCACCTTCGGAGCCCCGCTCACCGTGCCGGCGGGGAAGGTCGCCCGCAGCACGTCGATGGGTCCCATGCCCGAGCGGAGGGAGCCCGACACCTGGCTGGTGAGGTGCATGACGTGCGAGTACCGCTCGACCGTCATCAACTCGTCGACGGTCTCGGACCCGAAGTCGACCACCCGGCCCACGTCGTTGCGGGCGAGGTCGACGAGCATCACGTGCTCGGCCCGTTCCTTGGGGTCCTCGGCGAGTTCGGCCGCCATCTGCCGATCGTGCTCTTCGGTACGGCCACGCCACCGGGTGCCGGCGATGGGGCGGCTGATGACCCGTCCATCGAGCAGCTGCACCATCGGCTCCGGTGACGACCCGGCGATGGTCACCTCCCGATGCCGCAGGAAGTACATGTACGGGGACGGATTGAGCTGACGTAGCACGCGGTAGATCTCGAACGGTTCCGGCGCGGGGTCGACGTCGAAGCGCTTCGAGAGCACGACCTGGAAGATGTCGCCGGCGAGGATGTACTCCTTCGCCGCCTCCACGGCGCCCTTGAAGTCGTCGCTCGACCGGTTCGTGGTGAAGGCAGGCAGGGCGGCGTCGCCCGTCGTCTGCCCCGACTGCGGCGGGGCGACGGGGCGGTACGGCAGTGGGCACGCGAGGTCGTCGACGAGCGCCGCCAGCGCCACCGTCGCCTTCTCGTACGCGACGGTTCGCTCGTCGTCGGTGGCGTCGGGCGACACGAACACGTTCTCGATGAGGTGGATCCGCTGGGCGAAGTGGTCGAAGGCGGCCACGTGCCCGGTGACCGACATGACGGCGTCGGGCGTGCCGAGCTCGTCGGGATTTGCGGCCGGGAGGCGTTCGATCTCTCGCACGACGTCGTAGCCGAGGTAGCCGACGATCCCGCCGTGGAAGGGCGGCAGCGACTCGACGGGTGGCGCCCGGAAGTGCGCCAGCAGCGCCTCCAGGGCGGCGAGGGCGCCGTCGTCCGAGGGGACGCCCGGTGGCACGGCGCCCTCCCATTCGACGTGGCTCCCCCGGACGACCATGGTGAGGATCGGGTCGCGTCCGATGAAGGAGTAGCGGCCCCAGCGCTCACCGTGCTCGACCGATTCCAAGAGGAAGCCCTCGCCGTCACCGACGAGCTTCATGAACGCGGAGACGGGCGTCTCGAGGTCGGCGAGGACCTCCCGCCAGACCGGCACCACGGGGTGCCGCCGGGCCAGCTCGAGGAACTCGTCGAGCGTGGGCCGGACGGCGGAGTCCATGCTCAGGCGCCGAACGAGCGGAAGAAGCAGGTGCGCTCGCCCGTGTGGCACGCGCCCTTGCCCTCCTGCTCCACCACGAAGAGGAGGGTGTCGGCGTCGCAGTCGTAATAGGCCTCGCGGACGAACTGGCGGTCGCCGGACGTCTCGCCCTTGCACCAGTACTCCTGGCGGCTGCGGCTCCAGAACCACGTCCGCCCCGTCTCGAGCGTGCGCTTCAGGGACTCGTCGTTCATGTAGGCGAGCATGAGGACGGCGCCCGTCCCCTCCTCCTGGATGATGGCGGGCACCAGGCCGTCGGCGTTGTAGGTGATGCCGGCGAGCTGCTCGGCGGTCGCCTCGATGGGGGTGGCGGTCGGCATGGGCGCATGGTAGCGGCGGGTCTCGTGCGTTCCGGGACGGATTCGGTTCGAGTCCGGGCGGGGCTCGGGCACGAGTCCGGGCGGGGCTCGGGCACCCCCGTCCTCGCTCCTGTCACGTCCCTCGGACGGGCGTCCCGACCCCCGCCCTCCGCAACAACGATTCGTTCTCTGCGCCGCCCGTCCCGGCGCGTAGGGTGCCGGCGTGGTCGAATCACTCACGCTCACGACGTCGGACGACGTGTCGCTCGAGGCGGAGATCGAGGTTCCCGAGGGTGCCGGCGTAGGCGTCGTGTTGTGCCATCCGCACCCGCAGTACGGCGGCAGCATGCGCTCGATCGTGATCGGCGCCCTCTTCGACGCCTTCAGGGCCGACGGCGTCGCCTGCATCCGGTTCAACTTCCGCGGGGTCGAGGGCAGCGGCGGCGAGTACACCGGGGGCGACCGGGAACGCCTCGACGCCACCGCCGGCTTCGAGGCTCTGCGCGAGCGGATCGGGGCCGACGCGCCCGTCGTCATGGCGGGATGGTCGTTCGGCGGCGACGTCGCCCTGGCCGTCACCGGCGTCGACCATGTCGGGTGGATCGCGGTGGCTCCACCCCTGCGCTTCCTCCCCGACGCCCACGCCGAGACGGCGGCCGATCCTCGCCCCAAGGCGTTCCTGCTCGGCCAGCACGACCAGTTCCGCCCACCCGCGGAAGTGGAAGCGCAGGTGGCGACGTGGACGGGCGCGTCGGTCGAGATCGTCGGGGGCGCGGACCACTACTTCATCGGTCGGACCGACCGACTGGCGGCGCTGGCGAGGGACGCGCTCGCATCACTCACCGGCGCCACCTGACGGTCGGCGCCCGATCCCCCCGGACCCTCCAACTGAGAAGGCCGGCGCATCTGCGCCGGCCGTTCATCGATTCAGACGCTCAGGCTCATCCTGGGCGATTCCGGCAGCCCCCGTCGCCGGAGGAATTCGTTCTTCGACTCGATCGCCCGGTGCCAGGCCACGAGGTCGAGTTCGAAATGCTCTCGATCCCCGTCTTCCCAGGCGTGTTCGAGTTCGTCGAACGCTTCCTCTTCGGCATCGAGGAGTTCCCGGTACCGCCGGAGGAACCCCTCGTCGACCACCCCATTCGTCTCCGCCATCTTCCCTCCTTCCGGGCCCCGATCGCCGGAGGGTCCTCGGGGGCCCCGAGGCTTGCGGATTGCTCGTTTGGTGCCCGACCCACCTGCACGACCGGGCGGGGAAGTGCCCCCTTAGGGTCGCACACGAACCCCCCGCGAGGAAAGGAAATCCTTCGCTTCGCGGACCGAATGTTCCGAGTAATGGAAGATCGAGGCAGCCAGGACGGCCGAGGCCCCGCCGTCGAGCACGCCGTCGGCGAGGTGCTGGAGCGTGCCGACGCCCCCGCTGGCCACGACCGGGATCGACACCTCGGACGTGACGGCCCGCAGCAGGTCGAGGTCGTAGCCCTCCTTGGTGCCGTCGCGGTCCATGGAGGTGAGCAGGATCTCCCCCGCCCCCAGGCGCTCGCACTCGGCGGCCCACGAGACGGCGTCGAGACCGGTGGGCTTGCGCCCGCCGTGCGTGTAGACCTCCCAGCCGACCTGGGCTCGCCGGGCGTCGATCGCCACCACGATGCACTGCGCCCCGAATTCGCCCGCCGCCTCGCCGATGACCTCCGGCCGGGCGACAGCCGACGTGTTGAGGGCGACCTTGTCGGCCCCGGCCCGCAGCATCTTCCGCACGTCTTCGGCGCTGCGAACGCCCCCGCCGACCGTGAAGGGAATGAACACCTCGTCGGCGGTGCGGGCGACGACGTCGAAGATCGTGTCGCGGTTCTCGGAACTGGCGGTGATGTCGAGGAAGACCAACTCGTCGGCGCCCTCGGCGTCGTATCGGGCCGCCAGTTCGACGGGATCGCCGGCGTCACGAAGGCCGACGAAGTTGACGCCCTTCACGACGCGCCCGGCGTCGACGTCGAGGCACGGGATCACGCGGGTGGCGAGCACGCCTCGATGGCCTCCTCGATCTCGAAGCGCCCCTCGTAGAGCGCCCGTCCGACGATGGCACCGGCGAGCCGTCGCCCGCCCACCTCCAGCGCAGCCAGCGCCCGGAGGTCGTCGAGTGTGCCGACCCCACCGCTGGCGACGACCGGCGTACCGGCCGCTTCCAGCACGGCCGAGAGCTGCCCGAGGTCGGGTCCTTCCATGGTGCCGTCACGGGCGATCGACGTGACGACGAGGCCGCCCACGCCCGGCTGGTCGAACCGCCGGACCAGGTCGAGCAGGTCGGTGCCGGTGCTCTCCGTCCAGCCGTGCGTAGCGACGTCGCGCCCCCGGGCGTCGAGCCCCACGGCCACCCGGCCCGGTGCGTCGGCGGCGAGCGTGTCGACGAGGCTCGGATCCTCGACGGCGGCCGTGCCGACGACCACCCGGGCCGCACCGGCCTCGAGCAGTCGCCCGGCTGCTTCGACACTGCGCACACCCCCGCCCACCTCGACGGAGCAGGCGACGGCCTCGCAGATGGCCTGCACGGCTGCCAGGTTGCTCTGCTCACCCGACCGGGCCGCGTCGAGGTCGACGACGTGGATCCAGCGCGCCCCGGCCGCCTCGAACGACTTCGCCCGGGCGACCGGGTCGTCGTCGTAGACCGTCTCGGCGTCGTAGTCGCCCCGGAGCAGACGGACGCACCGTCCGCCTCGAAGGTCGATGGCTGGGAAGAGGTCCACCTCAGCTCGCTCCTACTGCGGCGACGAAGTTGCGGAGGACGGCGAGCCCGGTGTCGCTGCTCTTTTCGGGGTGGAACTGTGTCGCCCAGACGTTGGCCTGCTCCACGACCGCCACGACCGGGCCGTCGTAGTCGGTCGTCGCCGCCACCACGCCATCGTCTTCGGGGACGGCCGCGAAGGTGTGCACGAAGTAGAGCCAGGGCGGCTCGTCGAACCCGGCGAGCAGCCCGTCGTCCTTCCTGATGTCGAGCGTGTTCCAGCCCATGTGCGGGAGGGGGAGGGCCGTCTCGATGCGCCGGACGGCGCCCGGCACGATGCCGAGCCCCGCCACGTCGGGTGACTCCTCGCTCTCGTCGAAGAGCATCTGCATCCCGACGCAGACGCCGAGGAACGGGCGGCCGTCGCCGGCCGCCTCGACGACGGGCTCCTCGAGGCCGGCGTCGCGCAGGGCCCGCATGCAGGCGCCGAACGCACCGACGCCGGGCAGGACGACGGCGCCCGCCGACCGGACGGTGTCGGGGTCGGAGGTGAGGACGGCGTCGGCGCCGAGGTGGATGAGGGCCTTCTGCGCCGAACGGAGGTTGCCGATCCCGTAGTCGACGACGGCGATCACCCGGACAGCGTGCCCTTCGTCGACGGCACCGACGTTCCCTCGATGCGCACGGCGTCGCGCAGGCAGCGCGCCACCGCCTTGAACGAGGCCTCGATGACGTGGTGACCGTTGCGGCCGGTCACCGACCGCACGTGCAAGGTGATACCGGCGGCGGTGACGAAGGCGCGCCAGAACTCCTCCGCCAACTGCGGGTCGAAGGTGCCGATCCACTCGGCGACCGGATCGACGTCGTAGGTGAGGTAGGGGCGGCCGGAGAGGTCGAGGGCCACTTCGACGAGCGCCTCGTCGAGCGGCACCGCCATCGACGCGAAACGCCGCACCCCGGCCTTGTCGCCGAGGGCCTCCGCCAGTGCCTGCCCCAGGACGATCCCGGTGTCCTCGATGGTGTGGTGGGTGTCGACTTCGAGGTCCCCCTCGGCCTTGACGGCGAGGTCGAAGCCGCCGTGGCGACCGAGCTGCTCGATCATGTGGTCGAAGAACGGGATACCGGTGGAGACGTCGGCGGTGCCGGACCCGTCGAGGTCGAGGCTCACCTCGACGCGGGTCTCCTTCGTCTCCCGCACCTGCTTCGAGGTTCTCGTCATGGCGCTACCGCCTCCTTGGTGGCTTCCTGCAGGGCGGAGAGGAAGGCGTCGTTCTCGTCGGGGGTGCCGACGGTGACCCGCAGGCAGCCCTCCAGCCCTGGCATGCGCGAGAAGTCGCGCACCAGGACGCCCCGATCGAGGAGAGCCTGCCACACCTGGTGCCCGTCGCCCGCAGGCCGGAAGAGGATGAAGTTCGCACCCGAGGGCCACACGGTCGTGCCCTCGACGGCGGCGATTCCCGCACCGACGCGGTCGCGCTCGGAGACGATCGTCTTCACCCGCGCTTCCATCTCGGAGCGGAATCCGAGGGCGAGGCGTCCGGCGAGCTGGGTGGGCACCGACAGGTGGTACGGCAGGAGGACGCCCTCGAGATCGGCGACCACCCGGGGCGGCGCCACACAGAAGCCCAGCCGCACGGCGGCGAGCGACCACACCTTCGAGAAGGTACGCACGACCACGAGCGGGCGGTCGTCGGCCACCAGTTCGAGGGCGCTCCACGGGGCGAACTCGCCGTAGGCCTCGTCGACGACGACCAGGCCGGGAGCGGCGTCGAGGATCGCCTCCAAGCTCTCGCGGCGCTCGACCGTGCCCGTCGGGTTGTTGGGAGTGCAGACGAACGTGACGTCGGGACGGTGCTCGGTGACCAGGGCGGTGGCGGCCGCCGGGTCGAGGGAGAAGTCGGCCTCCCGCTCCCCCACGACCACCGAGGTGCCCGTGATGCGGGCGATGTGCGAGTGGAGGAGGTAGCCGGGCTGGAACACCGCGGCGCGCCGGCCCGTCCCGCCGTAGGCGAGCAGGACGGCCTGGAGGATCTCGTTGGAGCCGTTGGCGCAGAGGATCCGCTCGGCGGGTTGGCCGAGGAAGTCCGCCAGGGCCGCCCGCAGCGACCGGGCGGCCCGGTCGGGATACCGGTGATACGGCACGCTGGCGACGGCCTCGGCGAACGCGTGGACGAACGCCTCCGGCGGCGGGTAGGGGCTCTCGTTGGTGTTGAGCCGGACGGGCACGTCGACCTGGGGCGAGTGGTAGCCCTCGAGGGTGCCGAGGTCGTCGCGGAGGGAGGGGAAGGTCACGACGGCTGACCCCCCACCCCCAGGCGCATGCGGATGGCGGCGGCGTGGGCGTCGAGCCCCTCGGCGTCGGCCAACGTGGCCACGCGGGGGCCGATCTCGGCCAAGGCGCCGCGGGCGAGCGACACGACGTGCACGTGCTTCTGGAAGTGCGACACCCGCAGGGCGCTGGAGAAACGGGCCGTGCGGCCCGTCGGCAGCACGTGGTTGACACCGGCCACGTAGTCGCCCACGGGGGCCGGGGCGTCGTGCCCGGCAAAGACGGCACCGGCGTTGCGGACCATCGAGACCAGCGCCTCGGGATCGCTCGTCATCAACTGCAGGTGCTCGGGCGCCACCCAGTTGGAGACCGCCATGGCGGCTTCGGCGTCGTCGACGACGACGGCGCGCCCGAACGACCGCATCGTCGCCTCGATCTCGCGTCGCCGGGGGGCTTCGGCAACGAGGCGCTCCAAGGCAGCGTCGACGGCGGCCGCCGTCGACTCGTCCCACGTGACGAGGATGGCGGCGCCGTCCGGACCGTGCTCGGCCTGGGCCATGAGGTCGACGGCGACGTGGTCGGGGTGGGCGGACGGGTCGGCCACAACGACCAACTCCGACGGGCCGGCGACCGACTCGATGCCGACGACCCCCGACACCTCGCGCTTGGCGAGCGAGACGTAGACGTTGCCGGGCCCGACGATCACGTCGACGGGCCGGATGGAGTCGGTGCCGTAGGCGAGGGCGGCGATCGCCTGGGCGCCGCCCACCCGGTAGACCTCGTCGACCCCGGCGAGGGCAGCGGCGGCGAGGGTCGTCTGGGGCACGTTGCCGTCGGCGTCGGGCGGGACGCACAAGGCGACTTCGGGGACGCCGGCCACCCGGGCCGGAATGGCGGTCATGAGCACGGTCGACGGGTAGGCGGCCCGGCCGCCCGGGACGTAGAGGCCCGCCCGGTCGACGGGCACGGTGCGTTCCCGGATCACCACCCCCTCGCGCATGTGCTCGACGTCGGCGAGGAGCTGGGTGCGGTGGTACGCATCGATCTGGTCACGGGCGAACTCGAGGGCTTCGCGCACCGACGGGTCGAGGGCGTCGAGGGCGGCGAGGGGCTCGCCGGGGTCGACCCGAAGCGCGTCGAGCTGGCACCCGTCGAACTTGGCCGTCAGCTCGCGGATCGCCTCGTCACCCCGCTCACGGACGGCGGCGATGATCTCCCGGACGGCCGCGAGCGGCTCCTCGTCGCCCACGGGGCGCGCCAGGTGGGCGGCGAGAAGGGCCGGCTCGGGCGCGCGGCCCCGGAGGTCGACGAGGGTGAGCACGGGCGAAGCGTACCCGTCGCTCCCTCTGGCCCGGCACCCGGATTGGCCGTCGACGGCGGCGCGCTCCAGGCTCTGGGGTATGACGCCGCCCATGGACGACGCCGTACCGAGTTCGGCGCAGGGAGAGCTTTCGAGCCTGCGCTCGCAGCTGGAGGAGATGTCGCGCCGAGTGACGGCGCTGGCGGAGGAGTACGGCGGCACCCCCGACTCCCAGGTGGCCTCCGACCTCTTCGCCGCCGAGCGAGCCCTGGGCGGGGCGCTGCGCTCCCTCGACCGCGCCGCCGGCAACCTGGCCAGCTGACGTCATCCAGCCGTCCCCGCGGGTCAGACGAGGGACGACGGGCAGACGTCGTTCAGCACGCACTCGCCGCACTTGGGCTTTCGGGCGTGGCACACCCGGCGGCCGTGCTGGATGAGGCGCAGCGACAGATCGCCCCACTCCTCGGGCGGGACGAGCGGCATCAGGTCGAACTCGATC
>DATLFW010000303.1:0-6269 GCA_035540775.1 Acidimicrobiia bacterium | reverse complement strand
CGCCGAGGCCGTCCCCGACGCCTACTTCAACGGTGACGACGCCCACAAGGTGGCGGGCAACGTCCACGTCGGCTTCCCCGGCGTCGAGGCCGAGGCTCTCCTCCTGATGCTCGACCGCGAGGGCGTGTGCGCGGCGGCCGGGTCGTCGTGCCAGTCGGGCTCGATGGACCCCTCGCACGTCCTCACTGCCATGGGGGTCGACCGCGAGCGGGCCCTCTCGTCGGTCCGCCTGTCGCTCGGATGGCCGTCGACAGCCGCCGACGTCGACCGCGCCCTTGAGGTGATCCCTGCCGCCGTCGACCGCCTCCGCCCCCTGGCTGCGAAGGCGCGGTAGCCATGCGTGTGCTCGTCGCCATGAGCGGCGGGGTGGACTCCTCGGTCGCCGCCGCCCTCCTCCGGGACGCCGGCCACGACGTCACGGGCGTCACCCTGAAGCTGTGGGGTGGCGAGTCCGACTCCGGCTGCTGCTCCGTCTCCGACGTGGAGGACGCCCGGCGAGTGGCGGCCCAGCTCGGCATCCCGCACTACGTCTTCAACTTCAGCGACGAGTTCGGTCGCGACGTCGTCGACCCCTACGTGTCGTCGTACGCGGCCGGTGAGACGCCCAACCCCTGCGTCGAGTGCAACCGCTCCGTGAAGTTCGGCCGCCTGCTCGACCGGGCGCTCGCTACCGGCTTCGACGCCGTGGCGACCGGGCACCACGCCCGGGTCGAGCGCACTCCCGACGGCGCGTTTCGCCTGCTCCGGGGCGCCGACCGGGCCAAGGACCAGTCGTACGTGCTCTACATGCTCGGCCAGGCCGAGCTGGCCCGCACGCTGCTCCCCGTCGGCGCCATGACGAAGGCGGAGGTGCGGGCGACCGCCGAGTCGCTCGGCCTGCGAACGGCCCAAAAGGCCGAGAGCATGGACGTCTGTTTCATCACACGGGGCGGGCGGGAGCGGTTCCTCGCCGAGCGAGGGGCGATGCAGCCGGGGACGATCGTCGAGGCGGGGACGGGCCGCACGCTCGGCCGCCACGACGGTGCCGCCGCCTTCACCGTCGGCCAGCGGCGCGGCCTCGACGTCGCCGTGGGGGAGCGGCGCTACGTCGTCGACGTCGACGCGTCCACCGCCACCGTCACGATCGGGCGGCGCACCGACCTGTTCACCGCCGAGGTGGTGCTGCGCGACCTCCGATGGGTCGACGCCCCGCCGTTGCCCGGCGACCGCCTCGACGCCCAGCCCCGCGCCCACGGCCCCACCGCATCGTGTGCGTATGGCGTCGCGCATAGCGGGACGCCATACGCACACATCACGTGGGACGAGCCGCAGCCGAGGGTGGCGCCCGGTCAGGTCGTCGCGCTCTACCGAGGCGACGAACTCGTCGGCGGGGGAATCGCCACAGCGCCCGCCCTCGTCGACGCCGCTCCCCGCGTGTCGCCCGGCTGAACCGACCAGGAGGTCCGATGTCCGAAGCGCCCTGGCGCCGGCGGTTCCGCGCCGCTCGAGTCTCGCTCCCCGGCTGGGCCCGCCAGCGCCCCGACCGGGCCGTGTACGCGTCCAACGTGTCGGGCAAGTGGGAGCTCTACACCTGGGACCTCGCCTCCGACACCCATCGGCAGGTCACCGACCGCGACGAGGGCACCCTCCGCGGCACCATCGAGCCGTCGGGCGAGTGGGTGTGGTGGTTCGACGACGACAAGGGCAACGAGTTCGGGCGCTGGGTGGTGCAGCCGTTCGGCGCCGACCACACCGAGGCTGTCCCGCTGGCACCCGACCACCTCGCGCCCGCTTACAGCGCCGGACTCGCCATCGGGGAGGGATTCGCCGTCGTCGGCCGCGCCGTCGACGAGCGCACCACCTTCCATCTCGTCGACGACAGCGGCGACGTCACGCTCTTGTACGAGCACGAGGAGGACGCCCACGTCGGCGGGCTGAGCCGCGACGGCACCATGCTCGCCTTCACGCACTCCGAGGCGGGCGACTCCCGTCATCCCGACCTTCGCATCGTCGACATGTCGGGCAACGCGCTCGCCGACCTGTCCGACGGCCCCGGCATGGCGCTGTGGCCGATGGGCTGGTCGCGGGTCCCCGGCGACCAGCGCCTCCTCGTCCTCCACGAGCGGCGCGACCTGCCCCGGCCGATGGTATGGAACGCGGCCACCGGCGAGGAGGTCGAACTCGACCTCGACCTGCCGGGGGAGGTCGACGCCTCGTGGTACCCCGACGGCTCGGCGCTTCTCCTGAGCCACGACCACCGGGGGCGTACCGAGCTGTATCGCTACGACCTCACTGCCCACACGCTCGAGCGCATCCCGACGGAGCCCGGGACCATCGGATCCGCCCTCGTCCGTCCCGATGGAGAGCTGTGGTACTCGTGGACGAGCGCATCGGAGCCGCCGCAGGTTCGGGCCGGTGACCGGCTGCTCCTCCGTCCGCCTGGCGAACCTGCCCCGCCCGGCGCCCCGTACGACGACCTCGACGTCGACGGCATCCACGGGTTCGTCGCCCGGCCCGAGGGTGAGGGGCCGTTCCCGACGTTCTTCTTCGTGCACGGTGGCCCCGAGAGCCACGACGTCGACGCCTTCGCCCCCGAACCTCAGGCCTGGGTCGACCACGGCTATGCCGTCGTCCTCGTGAACTACCGGGGTTCGACCGGCTACGGAAAGGCGTGGCGCGACGCCATCGAGGGCAACCCCGGGCTGACCGAACTCGACGACATCGGGCGCGTGCACGAGTGGGCGGTGTCGAGCGGACTCGCCGACCCAGCCCGCGTCGTCCTGGCGGGGCACTCCTGGGGCGGCTACCTGACCCTCCTCGGTCTCGGGCGGCAGCCGGAGCGGTGGGCCCTCGGGATCGCCGGCGTCCCCGTCGCCGACTACGTCGCCGCCTACGAGGACGAGATGGAGCCCCTCAAGGCCTTCGACCGGGCGCTCTTCGGCGGCTCGCCCGACGACATTCCCGACGCGTACGTCGAGCGCTCGCCGATCACGTACGCCGAGGCGGTGGGGGTCCCCGTCATGATCCTGGCCGGCGAGAACGACCCGCGGTGCCCGATCCGCCAGATCGAGCATTACCTCGCCCGTCTCGGGGAACTGGGAAAGGTGTACGAGACGTACCGGTACGACGCCGGGCACGGTTCGCTCGTGATCGAGGAGCGGATCCGCCAGGTCGAGGCGATGCTCGACTTCGCCGCCCGTCATCTCGGGACGTCGCCGCCCGCCTGAGGACGCGCCATTCGCACGCCTCTTCCAGAGCGTCGGCACGCAGAGTGCCGCACGGAGGTGATCAGGGCGTCAACTCGAAAAGGATCCGGCTTCCGCAAGGCAGCGCCTGACGTCGCCTGACAGCGAAACGGGATGCCACCGCGCGCTCGAACGTCTCGAGTGTGTAGTCAGTGTGGGTGCCGGTCGGCTTATTGGCCATCAGGCGTTCCACGAACGGATCCCCCGGAAGTGGGAACTCCGCGACGACCCTTGCGTCGAAACTCCGAAGCCACGCCACGACCTCGTCCAACGGCACGCTGGCGCCGATCGCCAGGTGGTGGACAAGTGCGAGGGCGAGCACCGCCTCCGGCCTGGCGCGGTCGCAGAAGCTCGGGCGTTCACGCCCCCGCCAACCCATCCCGGGACTCGGATCCGCAAGATCGATGACGAGGGGAAGGACGTTCGCCGGCCCGTTGGCGCGCAGTAGGCGATACAGCCGGTCGACCACGACGGGATCGCTGTCGACAGCCACGACGTACTCGGCGGCGTCGGCAATCAGGACCGAGTAGGTGCCGTCGTTGCAGCCCAAGTCGAGAACGAGTCCCGTACGCGCTGGCACCGCCTGGCGCACGAAGGTCTCTTTGGCTGCCCGGTCATCCTCGCCGTAGATCGCAATCTGGTGGTAGTCACTCCAGTGCGATCGAGGTGGTCGGTAGACCAGTTTTTTCACGGTCTTTCGCAGCCCGCGGGCCAGCGCCGCGGTGAGATCGGCACCGAATCCGGCCTCCTGCAGTTCCGCCTTCGTGCGAGCCGACCGCTCAGTCATGCGACCCGCCATGGCAGCGTGGAGAACGACGTGCTTGAAGACCCCAGGACGCAACCGGTCGCGAAAGCCGACGAGGCGCTGCATTTGATCGGGCTCGATTCCCTCGATCCTCCCTCTGAGCAGCGGCCTGAAGTCGATCCCACGATGCGCCGCGAGCAACAAGGGGTAGAGAAGCGTTTGGCAGAACTGCCGATACCCGGCCCAAGGGCCCACACTCGGTTCGAACGACCCTAGGTCGATGAAGATGGGTGTCGATCCCTTGAACTGCACGTTGAAGGCAGAACCGTCTTTCATCGAGAAGCCCTCGTTGAGGGCCGCGGACAGGAGCTCGAGGTGGATCAGCGCGGCGTCCTGGAGCATCGAGAACGTCCACTCGTACGGGTAACTGACGAAGGGAAGACGCTCATGACGGAGCGTCAGCGCCCACCCGTCTGACACCGACGACGGCACCGTCTCTGCCGAGGCTTCCTCAGTAGCGACGAGGCGTCCCTCTTCGAGGGCTGCCCTGAAGAACTGCGTGTCCCGGAGACGCGCCCAGTCGTGAGCGCTGCGCTCGCTCAGCGTGCGAAGGACCTGAATCCCGTCGTCGTGGACGGCGCCGTCTGGGTCGCGGAACGAGGCTGGGTCACGCGCCAGACCGTCCACGCCGACGTCAGCAGCTCGCGTCAGACTGCTCGTGTCCGACTGGGCGCTCGCTCTCGAGCCGCCGGCGGCGGAAGAGGGACATCATTCGCCTCCAGCCGACCCTTGCGACGACCGCGACACCAGCGAGGCCGGCGACGACGGCCTGGGCGATCATGCTGCCGGAGCCGGCGTCGAGATAAGCGAGCATGCTCGGTCCCTTCCATGTGGCGAGGAAACGAGGGGATGATATCCCGACCCTCGCATTGAGCACCTCATCGCCTACCTGCTCACAACGGCACCCGCGACGGTGAGAGGCGAAGTTCGCCGTCGCTGCGTTCGACCACGAAGAGCTCAACTCGATTGGATCCTGACTTGAGCAGGGATGGCGCCACCAGGGTGGCGAACGCATGCTCCTCCTCCCCGAGCGGGAAGATGGCAGAGGTTCCGGCGATCGTCCCGTTCAGCGCGATCACGATTCCCTCGACGCCGGCCGGAGGCCTGCCGTCGAGAGACCCAGTCACGAGGGCTGGAATATCCCGTTTCCGATCGACGTCGTTGAACTGATCGGCCTGGTCAATGCGAGCCGCGGTGTGCGCGATCCCGGTCGGGTAGGCAGAGGGACTGGTGCCGACCAGATGCCCAAGCTCGCCGACACGGTACAGGCCCTGCTCGCCGCCGTCCGGCTCCAGGAAGTGATCGGTGAAGCCTCGCTTGATGATTAGGAGCCAAGCCAAGCCGTCGACGGTCGAGGGCGACTTCTGGTTTTCCTTGCTCCAGAACAGTTTCGTCGGGTCCTTTCGAGGGTTGCCCAGCGCCGAGGTGCCGTCGACCTTCCAGGGAATATCGACATTCAGAATGTCTGCGATGGTGGGGAGCACGTCGATGAGCATGACGTTCCGGTCGTCCACACTCCCGGCATCTTGACCCGGTGCCTTCACGAGCAACGGGACCCACATCAGCTGGGCTGGGTTCTCCTCGGTGAGGTTCTTCCACGGCTGGGCGGAGCCGGGGAGAAAGTTGAGTCCGTGGTCGGCGGTGACGACGACCAGGGCACGGTCGTAGACGCCCGTTTCTCGTAATTGCTGGAGCGTCGCACCGAGGAGCGAGTCCGTGTAGATCGTCTGCATGACCTGCCGGTGCCGATCGACCGTGAAGGGCCATTCCTGATCGTGCAGCTTCGGGCCCCAGTAACGGCTGATCGGGATGGGGGCATAGGTCTGCCCGCCCGGCAGGAACCTCCACGGCACGTGGGGGAAGAGCACGTGGGCGAAATGGAGTGTCCGGCCGTCGCTGTCAATCTCGTCAAGGAACGACCGGAGGAAGGTTGGGGGCTCATCAAGCCCGGGATCGGACATCGCGAATTGCGTATCCTCGCGATCCGGCGCCCCCTCGTGATCGACGGTGTTCTGCTCGGGGTCCTCGAGGACGCCGACATCGTTCGCGGGGTCGGCCGCAGCGGTGTGTGGGGATACCACGGCCCGCCACGTCCGAGCCGCATCACCGAGGAGGGAGCGCAGGCCTCCGCCTCCGACCGTCCTTTCCCCGTCGCACAGATTCGTGGGACACAGGCGGGTGACCGTCTCCTCGACGTGGAGGCGATATGAACCTCCCAGGAGTGTGAAGAGGTTCTCGCG
>DATLFW010000302.1:0-2983 GCA_035540775.1 Acidimicrobiia bacterium | reverse complement strand
GGGTGGGGAGCACGCCGAGGGCCGTGCGGGCGGCCGACAGGTAGGCGGCGAGGAGCCCCGCCGCCGTCTCGCCGTCGGGGCCGGAGAGCCCGCAGCGCTCCATGATCCAGACCTTGACGTCGGCCACGGTGGCGCCGCCGTCGAGGAGGCGGTCGACGCCGGCTCGCAGGTCGGAGACCTCCTCGGAGAGCTCGAACGTGCGGGCCGGGGCCTCACCCAACCAGAAGGGCACGGTCGGCGGGGCGCCACCGGCGTCGACGACCCGGACGGTGCCGGGCTCGACCTTGCGGACCATCCACGAGTGGGTGCCGAGCAGGAAGACGTCGCCCGCCATCGACTCGATCGCCCAGTCTTCGTTGACGGTGCCGAGGAAGGTGTCGCCCGGCTCCAGCACCACCCGGTAGTCGCCCGTCTCGGGGATCGCCCCGCCCGAGGTGAGGGCGGCCAGGCGGGCGCCGCGACGGGGCTTCAACAGCGCGTTCACCCGGTCGCGGTGCACGTAGGCGGCCCGGGTACCACGCCCGGTCGTGATGCCTTCGGAGACGAGTTCGACCACGGCGTCGAAGTCGGCCCGGGGCAGCTCGGCGTACGGCCACGCCCGGCGCACCAGGGCGAAGAGGTCGTCTTCGGGGATTCCCTCCTCCCCCGCCGCCGCCACCTCGGCCGTGACCTGCTGGGCCAGCACGTCGAGGGGGGCAGTTGGGGGGAGGACGGCGTCGAGCCGCCCCGCCTGCACGGCCGCCAGCAGGCCGGCGCACTCGACAAGTTCGTCGCGTGTGAGGGGATAGAGGACGCCCTTCGGGACGCCGCCGCGGGTGTGGTTGGATCGGCCGACCCGCTGGAGGAAGGTGGCGATGCTCCGGGGGGAGCCGATCTGGCAGACGAGTTCGACGGGACCGATGTCGATGCCGAGTTCGAGGCTGGCGGTGGCGACGAGGGCGGACAGGTCGCCCGCCCGCAGCCGGCCCTCGACTCGCAGACGCCGCTCCTTCGAGAGCGAGCCGTGGTGGGCCGCCACCTTCTCGTCGCCCAGCCGCTCGCCGAGATGGTGGGCGATCCGCTCGGCCATGCGGCGGGTGTTGACGAAGACGAGGGTGGTGCGGTGCTCGGCGACGTGCTTGGCGATGCGGTCGAGGACGTCGGCCGTCTGCTCGGCGCTCGCCACCGCTTCGAGGTCGTCGTCGGGCAGTTCGAGCGACAGCTCGACGCGGCGGAAATGGCCGGCGTCGACGACCTCGCACGCCGGCGTGCCGTCGGGCCGTGAGCGGTCGGGGCCGGCACCCACGAGGAGGCGGGCGATGGTCTCGATCGGCTTCTGGGTGGCCGACAGCCCGATGCGCACGGGCGGGCGCTCGCACACCCGATCGAGGCGTTCGAGGGTGAGCGCCAGGTGCGACCCCCGCTTGTCGCGGGCGGTGGCGTGGATCTCGTCGACGATCACGGTGTGGACGTGGCGGAGCGTCGCCCGGGAGCGCTCGGCCGTCAGGTAGAGGTAGAGCGACTCCGGGGTAGTGACGAGGAAGCTCGGGGGGCGCTTCACCATCGCCTGGCGCTCCGAGGCTGGGGTGTCGCCGGAACGGACGGCGACGGTGATCTCGGGCGGCTCGAACCCCATCTCGCGGGCCACCTCGGCGATCTCGGCGAGGGGCGTTTCGAGGTTGGTGTGGATGTCGACGGCCAGCGCCTTCAGGGGGCTCACGTAGACGACGCTCGTGCGGCCCGTGACCTGCTCCCCGGCGGCGGCCGCTTGGTAGAGGCGGTCGATGGCGACGAGGAAGCCGGCGAGCGTCTTGCCCGATCCGGTGGGGGCGGCGATCAGGGTGTGGCGACCGGCCTCGATGTGTGGCCAGGCGACCTCTTGCGGTGGCGTCGGCCCCTCCGGAAACCGCCGCTCGAACCAGGCGCGGACGGCGGGATGGAAGAGGTCGAGCGCCGGCGAGCTGAGCGTGGGAGCAGCCACCCCGTCAGCGTACCCCCGCCCTGCGACACGAACACGTGTTCTCCCGGCGCCGCGGCGTTCTTGGCCCTTTGTGCAGGGATATGCGCGGCTCCGGAGGCCAAGTTCGCCCGGCGTCGGCGCGACGTCCGGCGGTCAGGCGTCGTTGTCGACGATGGTGACGTAGGTGTTGCCGACGTACGGCACGCCGAACTGCGCCCCTGCGACCTCGTTCCAGGGCTTGAACACCGTGAAGAACACGCCCACCTGCTCGGGCGTCTCAGCCACGCGGTCACCGCGGACGGAGATCGGAAGTTGGATTCCGTCGACATCGCCGGCCTGCCGACGTCGTGGTCGAGCCCGATGAGGGATCGGTCGTCGCCGGGCCGACGCTGGTTCTCACGCCCCCGCCCGACGAGGCCGTGCGAGTCACCTACTCGACGAGGTTCGCTCAACCGCCTGCACGGACACGCTGCCGAGCGTCGCCGATGCGTCGCCGACACCGGCACCGAAGAACAGGCCGGCGAGAGCGGCGACGGTGAGAACACGGGTGGGCAGCAAGCGACGCATGAAAGGAACCTCCGAAGTGGGTGTCAGGAGGGCGACGCAAGACCGGCCCGTTTCGACGACGGCCGGATACCGCTGACGGAAGGAATGTCCACTTGCGGGGGTAACTGTCATACCCCGAATGTATGTTCGGTGCATGCTCACCGAGATGCGGGAGATGGCGGGGCGGCTGGCCGGCTGGGGCCAAGCGTTCGACCCTGCCTGTCTTTCGGGTGACGATGCCGAGGCCGTGGTCGACACGGTGGTTGCCATGGAGCGCTCGCTGGCGGCGATCCGGGTGCGGGCCGCCAAGCGGGCGGCGGATGTGGCGGCGTGGCAGCGGGCGGGGTGTGCGTCGGCGGAGGAGTGGCTGGCGAAGAAGACCGGGGTGACGAAGCAGCAGGCGGAGCGGGCCCTGGAGTTGGGGGGCCAGTTGGAGCGGCACGAGGCGACCCGGGAGGCGCTGGCGAGCGGGGCGGTGTCGGAGACGCAGGCGGGGGT
>DATLFW010000301.1:0-3070 GCA_035540775.1 Acidimicrobiia bacterium | reverse complement strand
ATCGTCTTCCTCCACGGCAACCCGACGTCGTCGTACCTGTGGCGCAACGTGATGCCGCACCTCGCCGACCAGGGTCGCTGCCTGGCACCCGATCTCATCGGATGCGGCGACTCCGACAAGCTCGCCGACTCGGGCCCCGACCGTTACCACTACCTCGAGCACCTCCGGTTCCTCGACGGGTTCATGGAGGCGGTCGGGGCGACGGAGCGGGTGACCCTCGTCATCCACGACTGGGGCTCGGCCTACGGGTTCGACTGGGCTCGCCGCCACCCCGACTCGATCGCCGGAATCGCCTTCATGGAGGCGATCGTGATGCCCATGACGTGGGACCAGTGGCCGGAGCGGGCTCGCGACATCTTCCAGGCGTTCCGTTCCGACGCCGGTGAGGAGCTGTGCTTGGACCAGAACCTCTTCGTCGAGGCGGTGCTCCCGGCCTCCATCCAGCGGGCGCTCACCGAGGAGGAGATGGAGGTCTACCGCCGTCCGTTCGCCGAACCGGGTGAGGCCCGCCGCCCGACGCTCAGCTGGCCGCGCGACATCCCGATGGAAGGCGAGCCCGCCGAGGTCGTGGGACGGGTGGCGGCCTACGGCGAGTGGCTGGCGGGGTCCGACGTGCCGAAGTTCTTCGTCAACGCGGAGCCAGGCGCCATCCTCGTGGGCGACCAGCGCGAGTTCGTCCGGACGTGGCCCAATCTCAGTGAGGTCACGGTCGCCGGGATCCACTTCATCCAGGAAGACTCGCCGGCTGAGATCGGGGAGGCAGTCGCCCGCTGGCGACGCAACGTCGCCTGACCTCGGACGTGCCGTCGGGGCTATCCGGCGATGCTGACGCCGCCCGGCCCGACCAGGAAGCCGATCACGATGAGGATGATGCCGGTCAGCACCTCGCCGCGGATGGCCTGGACGATTCCGGCGACGACGAGGATGACGGCGGCGAGCCAGAGCAGGAAGACGATCATGCCTCGTGCGGTACCCGCCGACGGGCGGGATGCAAACCCCGCACCCGCACGGTGGAGTGGGCGGCGCGCGTCAGGCGCTGGCGAGGCGAGCGAGTTCGTCGATGAGGCCCGCCACCCGCAGCCCTTTCTCGACGCAGGCGTCGGCGCCGGCGTTCAGGACCTCGGAGCGGACCTCCGGGCTGACGAACCCGGAGAGGATGAGGATCTTGGTGTCGGGCGACTTCTCGCGGATTCCGGGGATGGCCTGCAGGCCGTCCATGACCGGCATCGACAGGTCGAGGACCACGATGTCGGGGTTGGTCTCTGCCACCACGTCGATCGCCTCGGCGCCGTTGCCCGCCTCACCGACGACCTGGAATCGCCCCTCGGCCTCGAGCATGGTGCGGAGGAGCACCCGCACGTCGGACGCGTCGTCGGCGAGGACGACGCGCACCCCGCTCACCGCACCGCCTTCGTCATCGCCGCACGCTTCAACACGCCTCCACCGCTCGGCCCACCGTGACCGCTCACGACAAGTCCGCCGGTCGTTCTCGCACGAGATCGCCCGGTCGGAGCCCGTCGGGGGAGGCCTCCATCAGCATGTCACCAATCAGGCCCCGGGCGGAGAACAACGAGCGTTCGAGGGCTTCGAGCGCCCGCGTTTCCTCCCCCATCTCGAGCGACCAGCGAGCGACGGTGAGACCCTGCACGATGGTGTCGTTGACTTCCATGGCCTGACGCTGACGCACGCGCGCCTCGTGGAGCGCTTGCGCAGCCGCCTGGGCGACCCGGCGCTCCGTGACGTCGCGCACGGCGGCGATCACCTTGAGGCCGTCGTCGGTCTGGAGCGGGCTGAGGGCGACCTCGACCGGGAACTCCGTACCGTCGGCTCGCAACCCGGAGAGTTCGAGTCCGGCGCCCATCTGGCGCGACCGGGGATTGGCGCCGAACCCCCCGCGGTACTCGACGTGGCGGTCACGGAAGCGCTCCGGGAGCAGCACCTCGACCGACCGGCCCACCAGTTCGTCGGGCTCCCAGCCGAACACGTCGACGGTCTTTCGTGATGCGAACTCGATGCGACCGTCGCCAGCGACGACGAGGGTGGCGTCGGGGGCGCCGTCGATGACGCGCCGCAGCCGTTCCTCGGCGTCGGCCGCCTGGCCGAACAGGCGGGCCAACTCCTCCTGGGCGCGCCGCTGTGGGGTGACGTCCTGGACGTGAGAGATGAAGTGGTCAGGGCGACCGTCGGGACCCCGGACCACGGCGACGCTGAGCAGCACCCACACACTGGAGCCGTCGGGGCGGAGGTACCGCTTCTCGACCTGGTAGCGCTGGAGGCCCGATCGCAGCGCCTCCTCGAGCGAGGTCTCGCTCACGCTCACGTCGTCGGGGTGAGTGAGGCTGTGCCAGGTGGTCCCGAGGACCTGCTCCTCGCGCCGCTGCAGGAGGTCGCACAACGCCGGATTGACCTGGAGGTAGCGGCCTTCCAGCGACGCAAGCGCGACGCCGACCGGCGCCAGTTCGAACGCCGTTCGGAACCGCTCTTCCGCTTCCTCCACCTCGCGTCGCGCCGCTTCGAGGTCGACGAGGCGCTCCTCGAGGGCGTCGGCCATGCGGTTGATCTCGGTGGCGAGGAGACGCACTTCGGCGCTGCCGCGAACGGGAGCGCGGGCGGAGTGGTCGCCTTTGGCAAGCCGGTTCACCGCTCGCTCCAGCCCCCGCAGCGGAGCGAGTGCCCGCGACACGACGGTCACGACCACGAGGACCATGGCTCCCACGACGGCCACGAGCAGGGCGGTGAGATCGCCGATGCTCCCGCTGGCGGAACTCAACGCTTCGTCCTCGTCCTGTTCGACGACGACGGCTCCGGGGAACAGGGTTGGCTGGGCGGCGGAGGAAAGGACGCCGCCGTTGCCGCTCCCGAACCCGGTCCCGGTTCCCTCGGAGAGCAATCGCTCGACGGGGTAACGCTCCTGGCGGAGCACCCGGTTTCGCTCAGGGTGGGCGACGATCCGGCCGTCTTGGTCGACGACGAAGGCCCGGGCGGACGCGCCGAGTGGCCGCGCCTGGATGGCCTGGGTCACCAATTCGACTGGAGTCCGGGCCAGCAGGACGCCAGTCTGGGTCCCCGG